>JBAXBF010000281.1:0-4526 GCA_037142095.1 Chloroflexota bacterium | reverse complement strand
CCAGGATGACCCATGATGGCGATCCCATCCGGTTTCTTGGCAACAGCTTCTTTCATCTGGGAAACCATCTTTTCAGGGTTCCAACCAGAGAATACATAGTCTACCTTAGCGCCCAGGTCGTTTTCAGCCTGCTTGGCACCATTGTAAACGTTATTAGTGAAGGGAGTTCCAGCGTCGCCGCCGGGGAAGAACACAACCTTGACACCATCGCAAATCTTGGCAGTTGCCGGTTGGGGTTTATCGGGGGTAGAAGCCAGAGCTGGCGATACCGCGGCGATGACCATCGTCAGAACCATTACGAACGAAAACAGAACATACAATTTTTTCATACTCTTCTCCTTAAAAAATGATTGGTTTAATTTGTCTTCCGAACAGATTAGATCCATTATTTTATTAAACAATTTCAATGAACCACCTCCTTAAAGAAGATTATAACACTTATTGTCCATACACATGTGTGTAACGATGGTGTAATTTTTCCACCATTTCTAACGGAATTTCTTGCGGCTGCCCCATCGTCAAGGCAATCCAGACGGTTGCGGCGATGTCTTCCACCATCACAGCCGCTTTGACAGATTCTGCTCCACTCTTACCAACCGTGAAGACACCATGATTCTGAAGCAGACAAGCCAGCGAAGATCCTATGTTTTCAACCACCAACTTGCCAATTTCTTCTCCACCAATCAAGGCAAAGCCAGCACATGGGATCGTACAGCCGAACTCATCTGCATGAGCCGTAAGATAGACGGGGATGGATTTTCCAAGGGCGGCAAATGCTGTGGCATAGCGTGAATGCGTATGCACGACACCGTTCACATCGGCTCGATGGCGATAAATATAGAGATGACTGGCTGTATCGGAGGAAGGTTTAAGCGTGCCTTCGACAACCTTACCATTCAGATCGACGACGACGAAATGTTCTGCACGCAGGTCTTCATAGCGGATACCGGATGGCTTGATGACAACCAAGCCGCTCTCTTTATCGCGCATGCTGACATTTCCGCCCGTCCACTTCACCAAATCATTTTTGGGAAGTTCCAGATGCAGATTGACGAGTTCTTCTCGAATGGCTGGTAAAAGCACTATCTTCTCCTTAATTGATTCCTATCTTCCTCGTATCCCCCCGCGAACGGGGGGATCATGAGGAGAGAAAACCCTTTACTTCTTTGCCTGCAACACCTCAGCCTTCAAAGCCTTGAGGCGTTTCATCACATCATTGGCACCCCGCCCGAAATAGTCATGCAGGGTAACATACTCAGCGAAGAGTTTATTATAAACCGCCTGGGCTTTGGGATTGGGTTTATAGACTTCATCGCGCAGACGTGCCATAGCTTTGGCAGCATCCACAATGCTATCGAAGCCGCCAGCCGCTTTTCCGGCTGCCACGGCAGCGTGCATCGCTGAACCGAGGGCTGGCACTTGCGTGGCAGCCGCAACTTTGATCTCACGTCCGGTAACGTCGGCATAGATCTGCATGAGGAGTTTATTATGATCCGGTAAACCACCCGTCGCAACAATTTCCTTTACGGGAACGCCGTTGCTCTGGAAGGTTTCAATAATCATACGCGTGCCATAGGCGGTCGCTTCGATCAACGCCCGGTACATCTCCTCTGGTTTGGTCAAGAGGGTGGCTCCCAATAACATTCCGGTAAGATCCACATCCACCAGAACGGAGCGGTTTCCATTCCACCAATCCAGAGCCACCAGACCACTCTCACCTGGAGCAAGCTGAGCGGCTTTTTCTTCTAACAGGGTATGGATATCGACGCCCTTCGCCTTGGCTTCGGCTTCATAAGAAGCCGGTACACAGTTTTCCACGAACCAGGCAAAATGATCACCAACGCAGGATTGACCAGCTTCATATCCAAAATTGCCTGGCATGATGCCATCTTCGACATAACCGCACATACCCGGAACGATATGCTCTTCGTTACCCATCACCATATGACAGTTGGAGGTTCCCATAATGATAACCATGCGACCGGGTTCGACGACGGTAGCCGCCGGAACTGCGACATGAGCATCTACGTTGGCTACTGCAACGGCTGTACCGGGAACAAGACCCGTCCATTGAGCTGCTTCGGCTGTCAAACCACCCGCTTTGCTGCCCAGATTAGAAATATTACGCGACATTTTATCATCGATTAAATGTTCCAGACCTGGAGCAAGCGCTTTGAAAAATTCATTCGGAGGAAAACCTTCGCGCTTTGACCATAGTCCCTTATACCCTGCCGTGCAGGAATTGCGCGTTTCGACACCTGTGAGGCGCCAGACAACCCAATCAGCCCCTTCAATCAAGCGATCTGCCGCTGCATAAACTTCGGGCGCTTCATCTAAAATCTGCCAGGCTTTGGGCACAAACCATTCTGAACTGATCTTACCACCATAGCGATCCAAGAATTTGAATCCCTTGGCACGCGCAATCTCGTTCAGTTTATTGGCTTCCGGCTGGGCAGCATGATGCTTCCACAATTTTACCCAGGCATTGGGATTGTTGCGAAATTCCGGCAGCGTGCATAAAGGGGTACCGTCTTTCTTAACCGGCAGCATCGTGCAGGCGGTGAAATCAACGCCAACACCGATGACATCCTTGGGATCCACTCCGCTTTGCTTCAACACAGCCGGCACGGTGCGCTTGAAGGTTTCAATATAATCATCCGGATCCTGGAGAGCAAAATCGGGGTCCAGGCGGATGTTCGTACCGGGTAGTTTCTCATCAATCACACCATTGGAATATTTATAAACCTCGGTAGCCAGCATCGTCCCGTCTTTGATATCTACTAAAACGGCACGCCCAGATTCTGTTCCAAAATCGACACCAATTGCGTACTTAGCCATAAGAATTTCCTCTATCGATCGTGATTGTAAACTGTCCAGCCCAGGTATTTACCGTAGGCTTCCTCTATTGCATCGGCACAGCTTGAAGGATTAATAGCGACATGATGCTCAAAACCATTCTCGCAAATGTAAGCCAGCAGCGTTTGGAAATCAGGGATACGCAGAACACCATATCCACCGAAGGTTTTGATCGACTCATTCGTGATCTCACCTTCCCCAAGATATGCGCGGATTTCACCATAGTAATCATCGGTGGAAACACGACAATAGGTGACGGGACCCGGGCGCAAACGACCCACAATCGTACCATAAGTATTATCCTTGCCTACGGTACCGGCAATGATTTCCTGATAGTCCATGCGGGCGGCATCTTCGCCTTGGGCAACGAACAGGTCCTTGGGCAGGTTGGAACAGTGGAAGACAACCGCTTTGTCGGGATCCTCACCATAGTTATTGTTCCAATCCACCAGCGCGCTGGCTTTGCCGGAGGCTAAGACCATCGTGTACATACCGATCAAACCGGGGATATCGGTTTCACAGGCGCTGGGCATGAGTTTGTTGCTCATCATACTCATCAGCGTGCATGGAACAATTCCGTAGAATTCTTCCATGGATGTCCAGCACTGCATAGCAGTGGCAGATAATTGTTGATCGACAATCCACTGATCGATCACAACGCCCATCTTCGCCATGCGCATCATAGCTTCATTGGGAACACCCTTGGCAGGAACGTAGGCGCCAATTTCTTCCAGTTTCAGTTTGAGAGCCGGATCGCTTTCCTTCATACGCACTGCCCGTCCAAGCACTTCAGAGAGATCAAGGGTTTCGACTGAGATGCCAGATTGTTCGAGCAGTTTTTCGCTGAAACGGACAGTGTTGAAAGCAGCCGGGCGAGCGCCAAGCATACCCAAACGAACGCCATTCAGTCCTTTGACCACGCGGCAGACAGCCACAAATTTCCGTAAGTCAGCCGCGAATTCTTTTGATTCCGGATCCATGGTATGCAGTGAGGTCAGTGAGTATTTGATGCCGTACTGCAACAGATTATTGCAAGCCGACATTTTTCCACAGAACGAGTCACGGCGGTCTGAGATCAGCATGTTCTTGGGATCATCTGCGAAGGCATGTACCAAGACCGGCACGTTTAACCCTGACCAGCGAATCACATTCGAGATAGCCCGTTCGTCACCGAAGTTCGGCAGGGTTACCAGAATACCGTCGATCTCATCGCGATGTTTCTTGAACAGGTCGGCACACATCTGGGCATCCTGCAAAGACTCAATGCTGCCAAACTTTGTATTCGCTTTCTCGTCAATGATGACTGCCTTGATGCCTTCTTTCTCAAGCACTTTAAGAATGGTCTTGCGCCCAGTCTCACACAAGTGATCGGGAAAGAAGCCACGGTTACCAACAATTATGCCAAGTGTAATCGGTTTCATACTACTCCTCATTCTACTTATTTATGTGTGAATATAACATAACCATTATAAAACGTCTGACGTCCACGTCTAAGTTAATTTGCGGGAACATGGATAATATTAGCATGATAAGGATTCCACGTCAAGAAAAAAATTCATCCTAAATCTTGAAAGCGTTACCGTCAACGTTCCCGTTATCGTTGACGGCGATATTATATCAGGATATAATTAAAAGTGCAAGAGAGTTGATCATTAACGGTCTCATTTTTT
>JBAXBF010000280.1:0-4534 GCA_037142095.1 Chloroflexota bacterium | reverse complement strand
TGATTCTACAGGCAAATATGCTTGGACGGCAGGTTTCCTGGGGATAGTGGTGGATGAGGGTCTAATCGATATAGATTCAGGAGTTATCGGTCTGGCGGGTAGGGGCTGTGTGGGGTTGGGTTTAGCGGGAGAGAGCGCAGATGTTGAAGGATCGATGGATGTGGGCTCCTTATCAAGCGTTGGCTCTTTTTGCACTTGATCGCGAAGTGCCCATTTTCCTTTGCCTACTTTTTTAAATATATCTTTTTCACTAAAACTTTTCGAATCTGATGAGTTTCGGAGAATTCTTTCCCTTATCGTTGCTTGATAAGTCAAGTTTAAAGGTATAGTTCGAATATTTGCAATTTCTGCAGATATTTCAGATAGAGCGGCTTGCCCACCTAAATTCTTTAAAGCTTGAACAATATCTTCTACCCAAGTTGCCATTTGATCCCTCTCTTTATGCTTTGAAAAATACGAATTATCTCTCGTGGTTTTCGTTTCTTCCTACAATGTGATACTGTCTAATCTAGGCGTTGAATAAATGGACGCAGTGCCTTTTCAAACCTGACCATCGCGTCAATCATCTGGTTCTGCAGTTCGTCCCAATAATCCAGAGAATTTATACCGTAATCAGTAAGTACATATCGAATCCGGCATGCATATTTATCACTCAACAACTGCCAGTCTAGCGAGTCTCCAAACGCCTGCTCGATTTCTTCTTTGTGTTGGAAAAGTACGTTGAAAATCCTTTTATTCCATTCCGCCTCACCTCGATGATAAATATACAGATGAATTTGGGCATCTTCCATACGGACTTCATAAGTGTAATAAATGCCAGTTTTTCCAGCACCAGCATTTACATAGTGTTTATTTCCTGGCGATCTTCCGGCGTGAAGGTTTGTCTTCGTCTTAGCTTTGGCAAGCAACTGCTGCCAGAATTCGAACCGGCGCAGAGGTCGTGCTGGCTCATCTTTTTCACGACTATCCCCCCCTTTACCAGGCTTCGCAGGCGGTTTCCCTTGCTTCCCTTTAATCGATGAAAACATTTTATAAATATCAAAAAAGGGTTCTATTCTTTCCTCTCGGATAATACCATCCAGGTCTGGCCAATGAGAGATTTGCTTAGATTCGTTCCTTTTATAATCAAAAATTTTGAGCTGTAGACCATCTGTCAAAATTCCCCACTCAATTTCTTCATAATGCGCAGACAAAAATAGATGCGATTCCCATGACAAGCCGGGAACGATCTCCTCAAAATTCTCCCCCGGACGAATGAAGCTTGCGATTGCCCGGATTTTATCACTTGAATCCATCGCATATAATTTCACGATGCGTGGATTGATGGTCTGGGTGGAGAACCCTAGAATATGAAAAACATCTTTGATATAATCGCTCCATTCAGGAGAATCCGGCGATTGATATTCTCGATATTGATTGATCGTCCTCAGGATGTTCGCAATCTCCTCCAATGATTCTACAGGCAAATATGCTTGGACGGCAGGTTTCCTGGGGATAGTGGTGGATACGGGTTTAATCGCTAGCGGTTCAGGGGATGAAGGTCTTATGGGCAAGGGCTCAGTAGATATGTATTCAGATGAAGAGGACTCAACCGGTATGGGTTTTGGATGAAGCGGTGGCTCTTTTGGCACTTGATCTCGAAGTGCCCAAACTCCCCTGTCTAATTTCCGAAAATGATCTGTACCTTTAAATGCTCTAGAATCCGATGAATGATCTTCTATCGCCCCTCGAATATGGGCTTTCCAGTTAACCGTTAGAGGTATTATCCTGATCCTTTCAACCTCTGCATAGATCTGATTCAGGGTTCCCTGCCCACCCAGGTTTTTTAAGGCTTGAATTACATCTTGGACCATGGTTACCATAGAACTATCCTTTTTCTTGCTGGAAAATAATATCTGTCTCTCGACATTTGCGCTTCGTCTGATCGATCTCGGACAATTCATACTTTGAGTCAGGTTTCTGGTAAATATCCAACCCTCTCCCTGGATAAATACACCACCCATTATCCAACCAAATGCTGCGATCGTGAATTGCGGGATTTAATTCAAATGTAAATTGGATCCCATGCTGTATAAGCCTGGCAGCTATTTCTGTTAATTTCTGCTCTTGAATTTTTTCTTGATAAGCATCTTCAGCGGAAGTAACCAGTTTTAACGCGACTTGCCCGGTGGTTGTATCGGTTATCCCGGCAAAAGCAATAAAGTTCCGGATTTGATATTCTAGGCGGACATAGGGATCAACTACGACTATTTTTTTGGCTCCCTTCAGGTAAGCTCCGAACAAGCTCTGATAACTGTGTCCGGTTTCTCCTTCTCGGATATGGATGGTTTTTGCAGATAAGTCCGAGTCCGTTTTTGTTGTTACCTGTGTTTCTTCAACGACACCGAAATCACGGAAAACCTCTGATTCCTCACCATTGCTTGACGGAATGGTCTCTGTTTCAATTGGGGGATCGAGATCGCCGATGACCAACATCGGGTCAGCGTAACTGACAAGGCGGTGTCCCTTTTGAAAATCGTCAGGCATTTTGGACGCGAAGGTGACTGGTAAATATTCCCGGTCTAACTTGCACAACTCGTCGCGCACTCTTTGACGCATCTCCAAGGCAGGATTAACGCAGTAATGATAAAATTCCTCATTGGAAGGGTTTTTATCCGGAAACATGATCTTTAATAGACCCGTGGCGCCAGCTTCAATTCCCTTGCTGTCGCGCATATCATCGCAATGGTGCAATTCCATGTTCGTCTTGACATAATCGCGATAGCTGATATCGCTGCGCAATGAGTGCAAGATTTCTCCGAAGATATCTCCCTTCAATCCAATTGACTTGGAAGGGGTATCTTTACTGATGCGCGGCAAATCCCATCCCGGTAGCAATCCCGAAAAGCGGTCGATGAACGCGGTTTCGCGCAGGAAATTCGGAAACACACGGAAAAGACCAATCTGTTCATTGACCGGTCGTTTGTTGTGATCCAGCTCGATATTCGCCAACATCACCAGTCCGGCTTCAGCCGTGATCGAACTGGCGCTGCCGCGCCCGAATCGCCCGGCTTCAAGGTAGGACTTTAATAAAGCCGTCAATTCGCCAGAAGTATCGGCTTTGACTTTTTGCGCTTCATCAATAACTACACTGTCATAACGAGTGATAAGTCCGGGGGTTTTGCGCGAATCATTGAAGAACAAGACAGCCGGGGTAATCGCCCCGGAACGGACTGCTATATAGCGAGACATGTTTTCAAAAACAAAGCTCTTGCCGGTGCCTTTGGGTGCCAATTCGATCAAATTGAAACGCGGTTCGACCATCGGCACCAATCTGCAGATCAGCAAGCGTTTTTGGCGTTCGTTATACAGCCGGTGGTTAAACCCCATGGACGAAACCAAAAAGTCCATCCATTCCTGGGTGTTGAAACTCTTGCGGCACTCGCGGAAGTACGCCAAATCTATATTCGCCAGTTGGAACGGGCGAAATTCACGCATCCAAACTTGCCCGCGAGCGTTATCTTCGCTTTTGGGGACATAATAAAGCGTTCCAACACCCCAAAGTCCACTACTCAGCAGCATTTCATTATCCTGAACGATTTGCGGGATTGCAAAGGCAGTACTTTCATCTAAAAAAGGGATGTTAAGGTAGCGGTCTCCTCTATCCAGGTTGACATATACCGAAAAATTGTCCAGGAACTGAACTTCCATCTGTTCGAATAATTGATTTTTGATGGATTCCTTCTGGCTTTTATCTGGCACGTACTTCTGCACAAAGCGGGCAATTTTTTCGCGGGCAGTCTCGCTCAACTCGCTGCTGTCATCCAGGTAATGGGATATGATCCATTCCCGCACGTATGTTGGGATAGCTCGGCTGCCAAAACCGGCTTGGTGCACAAAGGATTTGTTGATCACAATTTCGCTAAAGACGTCCAGCGCTTTTTGTTCAAAAGTTTCCATTGCTCGCTCCTAATCCTCAAACAAGCTTGTGCTCTTTTCTTCTACCATTTTGCGCATGACGATGTTCGCCTGCGCGTCAATTGTGTGTGTTTCGCCGCGAGCGCGGAAACGCATTCGCAGGCGTAGGCTGGTCTGTTCTTCGACCAGGGATGTCAGCTTAAACCTGGCTTTAATTTGGAGGGTTGTTTTCGTCTTTCCGTTCAATAGAGAAATGATTTGCGCTTCGCTTTCTATATTGCTGTTAATCAAATTGATCTGGACTTGCTCTACTGCAGTATCGTTCGGGTTGCCAATCTCTACTTCAATTGTTTCCATGCGGTAGCGGAACACATTGTTTTTCAGGAGAACCGTTAAATCTTTGAGTGCGTGCGCTACGGGCTCAAATGCCATATAAGGCACGATGACTTCCTCAGGCAGCAGTCCACCGTGAATATAATATTCCTGGCTGGTTGGTAAGAAGCGGTTAGCCCGTCTGGCGCACAAAACGTTGGATGGATTCAGGTAATCGTTGGCAGGCAGGAAGAAACAATCCACTTTCAGGTTGTCTGCTAAATCGCTAAAGCGCTCATTGCTCACCACCATATAGCGGTGTGAG
>JBAXBF010000279.1:0-4538 GCA_037142095.1 Chloroflexota bacterium | reverse complement strand
GTCTCAAATTGCATCGATACAGTAAAAGAAAAATCCTTATAATGTTCACTCATACCGTAATACATGGGTGGTAGGAGCAGCATATCATCAAAATGTCCGGCGATCTCTTTTGCCAGCAAATAAGAGACGTGACAGTCAGTGCCGAAGGGTAGATGCCCTCCGTGATTCTCCAATGAGCCCAAATTAAACATGACCTTGTTAAATTTATGGGCTCTATATTTATGTCCATTGAGTTCTTCTGCTTGATAAGTAGGCATAGTTACCTCCTGATATAAAGTTAAATTCTTGTGCTAATATACTTGATTTTTTTGTTTTTTAGAGAAACCCTATAAGCTTTTTTTGCCCCTGCTTTGCAGGGGCAAAAAAGATTTTCTACATTGTGATATTTTAACTAGGGAGCTGGGACTTTTTCTGGAACAACTTCTCCTGCTAGTGTGAATTTACCGTCCTTCACCAAAATCATGGTGACACCCTTTTGAGGAATGCGGACTCCGGCTGGATAGGTAACTGAACCAGTAACGCCGGGGAATTTCGATGTCTTACCCAATGCTTCGCGAATCGCTTTAGGATCATCGCTACCAGCTCGTTGGATGGCATCGGCGATTAATTTGACCGTGTCGTAACCCAGTCCAGCGAAGGCGTTTTCAGGTTGGGTATTGAATTTTTTCTGATATGCAGCAATGAATTTCTTTACTGGATCTGTACCAATCTGAGCATCCATCAAGGAGTGTGTGGAGAAATATACGTTTTCCGCACCCTTACCAGCGATCTGGACTAAAAGTGGCGTATCATAACCATCACCACCCATGATAGGCTTATCAATGCCAGCATCACGGAACTGTTTGACAATTACACCGACTTCATCTGGACCTGATGAAATGTAGAGGAAATCTGGCATAGCCGGAAGTGCATTTACCTTGGTGATTTGAGCAGAGTAATCCTTATCGCCAGTCTGATAAGTATCTTCCAGAACGATTTGTCCACCCATTTCGGTGAAGCGTTCTTTGAAGTATTTACCCAGACCAAGCGTGTATTCTGTACCCTTATCGATCAACAGGTAAGCAGTCTTAGCTTTTAGTGAATTAATGGAAAATTCAGCCCCAGCCGCAGCCTGGACATTATCACCGAAGCATGCCAGGAAAAGGTAATCGGGTACCTGGCTTGGCAGACGCGGAGAGGTGGCACCTGAAGTTACGAACATGACCCCAGCTTTCGCAGCAATCGGCGCAGCAGCCAATGCCATATCCGTATCTGAGAAACCGAGCATTGCCACTACTTTGTCTGTTTCTACAAGTTGTGTGGCAGAGTTGCCGATGGTGGAAGCATCGGTTTTTCCATCATAAACGATCAGATCAATCTTCCGACCTAGAACGCCGCCTGCAGTATTAATTTCTTCCGCTGCGAGTTTGGCACCATTAGCCGATGGCACATCGAGAGAAGCCATACCACCAGTTAAGTTATAGATTGCACCGATTTTGATAGGTGTAGATTGGGCGGGAGAACCAGAACAACTGGCTAACAAAATTCCCAAAACGATAAAAGTAGTTATTAATAAGCGAAATTTCATGACAAATTTTCCTTTTTGATATATAAAATGATAGTTTGTGATAGATATTTATTATAACCAAAATTCAATTCTTTGTTAATACACCTCCTATTGGGTTGTTTTCTTATTTCTATTCCACCACCCTAAAAAACGTGGGTTCTGTAACCATGCCCCCAATTCATTTAAATTTATTTCATTTGTTCCTAACAGACCTTTGGGGTAAAAGATGATCACAAGGATGAAAGTGATCGCCATAATAATCTGGCTGGCACCGTAGATGGGAGGTAAACGCATTATTCCAAAATCCATTCCCCGTTCTGCGTTGCGTAGTATCTCTGAAAGAAATGTGATCGATACTGCTCCGACAATAGAACCGCTTACAGACCCCATGCCCCCTAATACTAACATGGTAATAACGCTAAAAGTCTCTGCGAAGTAAAAGGAACGCGGAGAAAAAGCCATTATGAAATGTGCCCATAATGAACCAGCCACAGCCGTGAAAAATGCGCTAATGCAATAAGCAAGGAGACGAGAGCGCATTACGCTGATGCCCAACGATTGGGCAGCAATCTGGTTATCTCGGATTGCCATCATCCGCCGCCCAAAGGCAGAGAACTTAATCCGCCAGACAGAATAAATAGTCAGAAAAGCCCAACCCCATACCCACCACAGATTAGTCAGCGGGGGTACACCGGAGAATGTCCGTCCCCCACGCGTGAGGCTGTCCCAGTTGATCAAAACGACTTGTACGATGACCAGAAACCCCATTGTTCCGACGGATACATAGGATCCGCTCAATCGCATTAATGATAAGCCAACCAGGAATGCGATTATCGTAGCCAACAAACCGCCAATGACTGTAGCGGGGAGGAAAGAAAGCTCAGTATTAGCTAACCAGACTGGCAAATCGGGGAGATTTACTTGTTTCTGAGAAAGAGGTAAGGTCAAAATGGCAGCCGTATAGGCTCCGATAGCCATAAATCCCACGTGCCCTAATGAAAAAATACCTGTCAAACCGTTGGATAAGTTAAGACTGACTACCAGGATAAGGCTAATACCCAGACCAACCACAATTCGTTGAATATAACCGCTGGCAAAGAATTGCGTTAATACCAATAAAAGGATCACTACTCCAAGCATGTACAGCAGAGGACGAAGTTCTCTGAGGGTGGTTGCTCCACCTAAGGTATGTTGATGTTGGTGTGGCATATTAGATTTTCTCCTTCTCGACAGATCCCAATATCCCGTTCGGACGGAATAATAAAAGGATGATCAATGCGATAAAGACGAAAGCATCCCGATAAGGTGTCAATGCAGAGGGTAACAGCCCTTGAAGGAGGATTTCCAGTAAACCCAGGACGTATCCACCAAGTACAGCACCGGGTAGGCTGCCTAAACCACCGATCACTGAAGCCACGAAGGCTTTGAGAACCGGATAAAAACCCATTAAAGGATCAATCTTTCCGACGCGCATACTCCATAACAAACCGACGACACCTGCAAGTATGGATCCGATGGCAAATGCATAGGAGATGACTACATTGACATTAATGCCCATCAAACGGGCTGCCAGCAGGTCTTCTGAGGCTGCGCGCATAGAGATTCCAATTTGTGTGCGGGTGACAAAAAACGTCAAAGCGACCAATAATACGAGTGCGACTGCAATGGCAATCAGGTCAATATTAGCGATGCGCAAAGATCCAAACCGTTGGGCTGTTCCTAATGCTTCGGGTACTGGAAATGGTCGTGGAGTGGGATTAAAGATTAGAATAGCGGCGTTTTCCAGCAAAATAGTAACGGCAAAAGAGGTGAGTAGCATGGCGACATCGGGCGCCCCGCGGATGGGACGATAAGCGATCCGTTCCATCAATAATCCCATGACCATACTGGCGCAGATTCCAGCCAGTGCTGCTAACCAGAAAGGTACACCAGCCGCTAGCAATAAAAGGGCAGCATAACTACCAACCATAATGAGGTCGCCGTGAGCAAAATTGATTAGGCGTAAAATACCAAAGACCATAGCCAATCCAATTGCCATAAGGGCGTATAGACTACCGATGCTGATCGCATTGATCGCCTGTTGAATAAAAAACTGAAGCTGTGTCATGAGAGTTATCCTCCAAGATAATGGCGTTCAATTGCGGGGTTGGCGTGTAATTCCTGTACGCTTCCGCTTAAGACGACTTGTCCGGTTTCGAGCAAATAACCTCGATCGGCGATCTGAAGTGCTTTGCGGGCATTTTGTTCGACCAATAAAATAGTCACACCGTTCTGGCGTAACTGCTGGATAACATCGAAGATGATCTGGACAACTACAGGAGCTAAACCGAGTGAAGGTTCATCCAATAATAATAAGCGGGGACGTGCCATCAATGCTCGACCAATCGCCAGCATTTGTTGCTCTCCTCCGCTAAGCGTAGATCCGTTCTGCCCGATGCGTTCGCTCAAAATAGGAAAGAGCGAACATACCCAGTCAAAATCCTGCTTCACTTGAGAATGATCTCGGCGCTGGACAGCACCCATCATCAGATTCTCCCTTACGGTTAAGCCTCCGAAGATATGGCGCCCCTCTGGACAGTGGATGATACCGGATCGGACGATGGAATAGGGGGAAAAGCCGCTCAGGTTGCGCCCTTCGTATATAATTTGCCCTTGAGTGGGTTTAAGGATGCCTGAAATGGTTAAGAGTGTGGTGGATTTGCCCGCGCCGTTGGCTCCCAACATCGTAACCAGTTCGCCTTCCATTACTTCGAAGGACATGCCTTTTAGTGCGTGTACATGTCCGTAATATACGTGGATATCCTCAAAACTTAACATGGATTTCTTCTTTCCCCAAATAGGCTTCTATTACCTCAGGGTTATTGCGTATTTGATCTGGAGTACCATCAGCAAGAATCTCCCCATAACTCAATACTTGCAATCGTTCGCATAATTCCATTACCAATGGCATATTATGTTCGACGATAATGATCGTGAGATTATATTGTTCCCT
>JBAXBF010000278.1:0-4562 GCA_037142095.1 Chloroflexota bacterium | reverse complement strand
TGGGAAACGATGACAATAGCGTGCCAAGCCTGGTGCCCATGCTTGCGATTGAACATAGGGCGGACGCGGCTGGCAACGGTCTCGAGCCACTCCAATTTTATAGAAGTAGTCCTATGCGAGAGTCTTCAGAGCAAGACGCTTCAAAAAAAGCAGATGCAAGCCAGGCAGACAAGCTGCGCCAGCAGGCTGAAGCGCTAGCTAAACAGCAAAATTCCAACGAGACTTCTCCCAAAACAGAGAAAGATAAGAAAGGATTGGTTTACGAACTGGAGGTACACCGGATCGAACTGGAGATGCAGAACGATGAACTTCGTCATGCACACGCAAAACTGGAGGAATCGTACGTCCGCTATAGTAACCTATTTAATTTTGCCCCAGTTGGATACCTGACGGTCAGCTCGGCGGGAATTATTCTGGAAGGCAATTTCAAAGCTGCAACCATGTTGGGGTTGGTAAAAAGCCTCCTGGTTGAGCGGCGGTTCGCGGAATTCATCCTGCCCGTTGACCTGGAAATTTATTCTCAGCTCCTCCAGACGCTCTATACCAGCGGCACATTGCAGGCATGCGAAATCCGCTTGGTGAATAAAATTGACGGCAGCTTCATCTGGGTGCACATGCAAGCCAATCTGATACTGGAAATGGAGGGGGAGCGCAGCGATTCTGTATGCCAGATTATCTTGACTGACACCACCGAACGCAAGCAGGCGGAAGAATCTCTGCGCATCCAGCATAATCTGAGCCTGACGCTCAATGCGTGCGACAACCTGGATCAGGCATTGGCGGTGATCCTGAATAGTCTTCTACAAATCGAGATCTTCGATTGCGGCGGAATTTATCTGGTCGATGCACCTAGCGGTGGGTTCGATCTGGTAGTTCACCAAGGCTTGTCTGCGCAATTTGTAGAGGAAACCGCCCACTTTCCAGCCGCTGCCCCACAGATCGAGCTGGCGCGTAAAGGGCAAAATCTGTACATGGCGTATAAAGCTATTCGCCCACAGACCAGCGCGGTACGCCAGCAGGAAGGATTGCGCGCCATAGCCATTATCCCGGTTGTATACCAGGGAGAGCTGCTTGCCATCTGGAACCTTGCTTCGCACACCCATGCTGATATTCCTGAGCCTGTACGCAAGACCATCGAGACGCTTGCCGTCCAGATCGGCAGTATCCTGATTCGTCTGCGCTCGGATGCCGCGCTGCAGAAGAGTCGCCAAAACTTGCAAATCTTGTTCAATAGCATCAACGAATTTTTGTTTATTCTGGATAGCAGCGGCGGAATTCTACACGTCAATCCAGTTGCATGTGAACGCCTGGCATACTCTGCCCAGGAATTACTGGGTCAGCATATTATCATGCTGCACCCACCCGAGCGGCGAGAAGAAGCGGCGGCGGTCGTAGCCGATATGCTGGCAGGCAGGTGTGAATCCTGTGATATTCCGCTCCAGACAAAAGGCGGAGAATTAATCCCGGTGGAGACGGTTATAACCAACGGTGAATGGGATGGTAAACCAGCCATGTTTGGAATCTCGCGCGACATCAGCAAGCGGATCCTGTTAGAGGACAAATTGCATAGGAGCCAGAAGTTGTATCTGGGTATTGTCGAAGATCAGACGGATCCGGTGTGCCGCTGGCTGCTTGATACGACTCTGATCTTTGTTAACCAGGCTTATTGTGATTATTTCGGTAAGCCACGCGAGGAGTTTATCGGCAAGCGGCTTATGTCCTGGCTGCTGCCGGAGACAAAAGAAATCATCCGGGATGTTATCGATATCCTTCTACGTCGGGAAGTGGATACCATCACCCGCGAGATGTACAACATCAGTCCTGAGGGTGAAATACGCTGGACCATTTGGGTATATCATGCTATTGAGGATGCTGAAAATAACATTGTCGAAATTCAATCGGTGGGACGGGATATCACCGAACGCAAGCGGATGGAAGAAGGCTTGCGTCAGATCAACGCTCAATTGGAGGAGCAGACCCAAATCGCCAGCCATATGGCGCAGAAAGCCGAAAAGGCGACTCTGGCAAAGAGCGAGTTTCTGGCGAACATGAGCCACGAAATCCGCACGCCGATGAATGGCGTGATCGGGATGACCGGCTTGCTGCTGGATACCGAATTGAAAGAAGAACAACAGCATTATGCCCAGATGATCCGCTCCTCCGGCGAGTCGCTTTTGACTTTGATCAACGATATCCTTGACTTTTCGAAGATTGAAGCTGGCAAGCTGGAAATCGAGATGCTGGATTTCGACCTGCACCGCCTGTTGGAGGATTTGGGGGAAGCGATGACTTTCCGCGCCCGCGAGAAAGGGCTGGGGCTGCGCTGCACCGCTGAGGTGGACGTGCCCACCTTTTTGCAGGGTGACCCGGGTAGACTGCGCCAGATTCTGACCAACCTGCTGGGCAACGCCATCAAATTCACGGAGAAGGGGGAAGTAAGCGTATGGGTTACAAAATTAGCAAAAACAGGGCAAGATGTTGTATTGCGCTTCGCGGTGCGCGACACGGGTATCGGCATCCCACCTGATAAACTTGGCTTGCTGTTCAAGAAGTTCACCCAGGCGGATGCCTCGACCACCCGCCAATATGGCGGCACGGGCTTGGGCTTGGCGATCTCGAAGCAGTTGGCGGAATTGATGGGCGGCGAAATTGGGGTGGAGAGCGAAGAGGGTAAAGGCTCCGAATTTTGGTTCACGCTGCGTCTGAAGATTCTCAGCGAAAGGCGCGCCATAACGCCGCGCAGAACGGATACTGAAATCATATCGCTCTCGTTTGATTCTAAAAAGCGCATCCTGCTGGTGGAGGACAACATCGTCAATCAGAAAGTAGCCCTGGGTATCCTCAAGAAACTGGGACTGCGGGCGGATGTGGCTGGCAACGGTTTGAAAGCCCTAAATGCCCTGGAGACGCAGCCCTACGACCTGGTGCTGATGGATGTGCAGATGCCGCAGATGGACGGGCTGGAAGCTACGCAACGCATCCGCGACCTGGAATCGAAAGTGCTCAACCATGAAATCCCGATCATCGCCATGACCGCCAGCGCCATGCAGGAAGACCGCCAGCGCTGCATACAGGCGGGGATGAATGACTACGTTTCCAAACCCATCGATGCGTATGTGCTAGCCCAGACGCTGGCGCGCTGGCTGCTGGACAAGAATAGGGAAAGCAAACTGGCATCGTAAGTGTAGACATTCAGAGATTGTCTGAGATATCAAGGTTACACTTTGGGTCTTTCACCCATTCGTCAACGCCCATGCTGGGCGCACATATAAAAAACGCCTTCCATCTCAGGAAGGCGTTTGTAACTCATCATTCGTTCCTGATTTAGTGTTGGCTCAAGTAAATCTTGGTTCGATTGGCGGCATTCTCTCTAATATTGTAATAATAAAATGAGTAATCAGAGGTATGGTAAATGCCTTTAGGAACAGCCCCATTACTCGCCGAAAATTTATCGATATCGGGAGTGCTGGTAATCAACGCCCCTTTTGCCAAATCAACGCGAGCATCTGCCAGATTTTTTACGGGAGGGATGTTTCCATCTTTGTCAAATACAACGGTACCATCACTATTTACTGCAATCGATCCTAAGTTTTGATCTGCGGTTGCCACCGTTTCAGTTCTGGTCCAGCTTATCGGATTGATAACCAAAGCGCCAGGCAGGATCATGGGATTGGGCGCGCTGATCGTAGGCGCTTCTGTATTATATGAAATAATGACTCCGGTATCATCCGGGCCTTCGGCAAATTTAAGGTGAGGATTATCCGCAAGGTATGGTGCGGTAATGGAAGCTCCGATCACATAAGCAGCAATCATTCTGGCATAAACTTTGGGATTGGCTTTCATATACTCTGACAATAATAATCCCAATAAAATAGAACCCTGCGAATGGCCGGCTAATATAAACGGACGGCCATTATTGTAATGGTTGATATAGTAATCAAATGCTGCAATGGAATCTGTTTTGGGGATACCTCCAACAACTTTTGCCTGGTCGGCAACCGATAAAGATAATGTATATCCGGCATCATCTTGCCTGTAGTAAGGCGCATAGATATTTCCGACGGGCGCGAAAGCAGTCGCCTGTTTATCAAAATTAAGTTTTGCGTTTTTCAACATCATGGGATTGTCGATCGTGCTGTAATACGGATCGTCTTTACTAGCCCTTTGCCAGGAAGTTGGGTAAAGATAAAATATATCCACCGGCTTATCAATTGCAGTCGGTAAATTCATCCAATGTTCAGGTTTCGAATAATCAGTTGGGGTTATTTCATTTCCGCAAGCAGTCAGTGGAATACTCATCATAAGTGCCATCAATACAACCAGGATTTTTTTACGTTCATCTTTATTATTCCTTTCAATCACTTTAAACGAACGCGCCCGGCATGTATGTAAATTTGGGATAAAAATCTGATTTTTCCAACCCGATTTAAATGTACATAACGGGTTGATTTGCTCAACGCCCAAGTTCACATCATGCAAGAGAGATGCTTCGGTCGCTGCCAGGCAGGAAGGATAAAGGAATGGGTCAGCCCCGCTCCCTTAGCATGCCAAATTTGCGGTCA
>JBAXBF010000277.1:0-4598 GCA_037142095.1 Chloroflexota bacterium | reverse complement strand
TGCAAAATCCGCTCCATTCCGCACACTAATTCCGGAGTAAATCGCACAGCGATTCCGGAGCATTCCGCACACTGATTCCGGAGTAAACCGCACACTTTTGGGGGAGAGAAAATACTGGTTAATCCCAAAATATGGCATGCTACTATCTTAAGGAAAGAAGGAGGTAGTCATGGCCAAGGAAAGGTTAACCTTGAAGAAGATCACAGAAGTATTGAGACTGAAGTATGAAGCCAAGCTGTCGAACAGGGTAATTGCGGGAGCCTGCAAGGTATCCAACAGTACGGTTGGCGAGTACCTGAAAAGAGCAGGGACTGCCGGAGTCAGTTGGCCGCTCGGAGAGATAGAGGAAGAGGAGCTGTATCAGAAACTGTTCCCGGGAAAGAAAGGAGTGTTCTCGGAGCGAGAATATCCAATGCCCGACTGGGAAGCAGTTCAAAGTGAGAAACGGAAAAAAGGGGTTACGCTGCAGCTGCTTTGGCAAGAGTACAAAGGAAAACACCCGGAAGGATATCAATACTCCCAATTTTGTGAGCACTATCAGCGCTGGAAGAAAAAACAGATAGAACCCAGTAAACACATTGAACACACGGGTGGTGAAGAAATGCAGGTGGATTATGCAGGGCTAAAAATCCCGATCAACAATCCGGAAACCGGTGAAATCAGCCTGGTTCCAGTATTTGTGGCCACCTTACCTGCCAGTAATTACATATATGCGGAAGCACAGGCAAGCGCAAACCAATGCAATTGGAATAATGCCCATGTGCGGGCGCTGGAATTCTTTGGTGGGGTGGTAAAGATCGTTGTACCTGATAATTTAAAGACTGGGATCACCAAACCCAACTATTACGAACCAGGAGTTAACCTGGCTTATCAAGAACTGGCAGAATATTATCAGTTTGCAGTACTACCCGCCCGAGTCGCCCGGCCGAAAGACAAGGCAGCGACAGAGAACGGAGTTCAAAACGTGGAACGCTGGGTGATCGCTCCTCTGCGAAACCGCAAGTTTTTCAGTTTGCATGAAGTCAATCATGCGCTCAAAGAGCAGTTGGAACTGCTGAATAACAAGATCATGAAGTCAGTGGGCCGTACACGTCGACAGGAGTTTGAAGAGATCGATCAACCTAATTTGAGACCCTTGCCCGAAAAGCCCTATGAATACGCTGAACGAAAAATCGCAACGGTAAATATCGATTACCATGTTGCATTTGAAGGTCATCTGTACTCGGTACCCTTCACTTTGATCCACCAAAAAGTAGACATTCATACCACAGAAAGGATGGTGGAGATCTTCCATAAGGGAAAATCGATTGCCATCCATCCCCGCAACTTTCGTCTCGGACGTTATTCCACCCTGCGTGAACACATGCCTGCCAACCATCGATTTATGGAGGATATCAACCCGGATAGATTGATTGAGTGGGGAAGCAGTATTGGTCCTCAAACAGCCGCTCTAGTGAAAGCTACCCTTGAATCGCGCCAATTTCCGCAACAAGCTTATCGATCTTGTTTGGGCATCCTCAGCCTCGCCAAAAAGTATAGCCATCTCTTATTGGAACAAGCCTGTCAGGCTGTTTTGGAGGCTAAGGTGTTCTCTTACAAGTTCGTTTTACAAGAATTGATCCACCTGCAAAAACTATCCACAACTTCTACTGAAGTTGAAACCCTCCCAACCCACGAGAATATCCGTGGTGCTGAATACTACCAGGAAAGGAAACTCTTATGATCTCTCAAACACTGATGGACAAATTACTTCAACTACGTTTACCTGCATTCCGGGATGGTTTGCGTGAACAGATATCCAACCCTCAATATGCTCAACTTTCTTTTGAAGATCGATTATTACTATTGGTGGATCTGGAATGCAATCGCCGATTGGACGGCCGTACAAAGCGCCGTCTGAAACTGGCTGAGTTCCCCATGCGAGCTACCGTGGAAGATCTGGATTTCTCTCCAGAGAGGGGCTTGGAACGGCGGCTGGTACTTGAGCTAGCTCAATGCAATTGGGTAGATAAAGCGCTCAATATCCTTGTTCTAGGCGCTACCGGAACAGGAAAATCCTATCTGGCGTGCGCTCTGGGCGTGGCAGCCTGTCGATTAGGCTATTCCGTCCGTTACTTGCATACTGCCCGATTTCTACATACCCTCACTCGTGCCCGGCAAGATGGCTCATATCTCAATTTGCTTCGTTCTTTGTCCAGAATTGAAGTATTGATCCTGGATGATTGGATGCGTGACCCGATTCAATTGTCTTCTGCTCAGGATTTATTAGAAGTGTTTGATGATCGCTTCGGTAAATCGGCCACGATCATTATTTCACAGGTCCCTGTTTCAGATTGGCACGCTAGATTCCCTGATCCAACTCTGGCTGATGCAATCTTGGACCGTACTATTCACAATGCTTATCGTCTTTCTTTACTTGGGGATTCCCAAAGAAAACTGAGAGGATTCCGGACCATTTCGCACACTTGATGTACAATCATTTCAACCAGTGCTTTCCCTCTCCTGACTGTGCGCAATACTCCGGAATTGGTGTGCGTTATCACCGGAATTTGCACAGCTTGAGATAAATGCGATTTTTTTATTTCCTTGATTTTTCGCAACGGGTTAGACTCGAAATATTTAATCACGAAATATACTGAAAACACGAAAAAGGAAAGCAAATTGGGGTGTTGGTAAAAAATTATATACTGGACAGTTACGATTGCGTTTTTATTTTGACGGATAATGCTGATTAGCTTCCTCTTTCGGAATAGGTCACGCCGTGGAATAGTTTGATTGACAATTGGCCAGCCCATCCCTTTGATGTTTGATAGCTATTTCCACATATACAATCGCTGTGTGAACCGGAAAAACATTATTCTGAAAGAGTGCAATTACAGATATTTTCTAACATTGATTCAAGCCAAACCAGCGACTAGTTTTTTTCAATTTCTATTACGCTTATGCAAGCGGATCAATAAAATCTACAGACGAACGGAGTCTCGTTTCAACATCCGTTCGGGAGGGTTCAGGTTTATGATAAAAATTTGAAAAGGATGCAAGGAAAAACTAAAAGACACAAAGCAACGGGAACGCGTAGCGGATTGAAAACATAAATTAGTTTCCCTGGTTTTCAGGAACCTAGTCCGTTTCGAGTAAAGAATTATTCACATCGCTCATTTGATTGCGGAACTGACGGGTATACAGATTGAAATACTTGCCTCGTTTCCGCAACAATTCTGCATGTGTTCCGATTTCGGCAATGCTGCCATCTTCTATCACCAGAATTCGGTTCGCCCGTTTTATGGTGGAAAGGCGGTGCGCTATGACAAAACTGGTGCGGTTTTGCATCAAGGTTTCCATGCCTTTCTGTATCAGGGCTTCCGTCAACGTATCTACTGAACTGGTGGCTTCATCCATTACAAAGATTTCCGGATTAGCCAATACCGCTCGCGCAAGGCTGATCAACTGTTTTTGACCGACTGAAAGCATAGATCCGCCTTCACCTACCTTTTCATCAAATCCTTTGGTAAAGCGGCTGATGAATCCTGCTGCCCCGGCCAATTGGGCAGCAGATTCTACTTCCTCGCTGCTGGCATTTAACCGGCCGTAACGGATGTTTTCGGCTATCGTGCCGGAAAACAAATGCGGGGTTTGCAGCACCACGCCAATTCGCGACTGGATGGCGTTCAGTGAATAATCGCGATAGTCGCAGCAGCCAATTTTTATGGATCCGCTGGTGGGTTCATAAAACCGGCATAGCAAGTTGACGATGGTGGTTTTTCCGCCGCCGGTCGGACCAACCAGGGCAATTGCCTCGCCGCGCTTAACCGTCAATGAGAATTCCGTGAGAATCGGTTTGCCATCTTCATAGGTAAATGAGACGTTTTCAAAATTAATATCGCCTGAGAGTTCGACGGGGGTAACGGCATCAGGTCTGTCTTTGATCTCGGGTACGGCATCCACCAGTGAAAAGATACGTTCGGCTGATGCGATAGACTGTTGAATTTCGGCGAAAACACGGGCCAGGTCTTGAACTGGCCACATCATAAAGGTGATGTACGAGATGAAAGCCTGAACGCCGCCAATAGTCATCAACCCGGTAGTGAAAGTTGCTCCCGTATACCAGACAACTGCTCCTACAGCCATTGCGGCAATAACCTGCACGGTTGGCAGGAAAAGGGCGCTTAACCAGGCAGCCCGGTAGCTGGCTTTGAACATTTCGCCGGTGATGCTGCTGAACTCCGCCAGATTCTCGGTTTCGCGTCCCAGGGATTTGATCACCCGTACTCCGGTGATGTTTTCATTGAAGGAACCCGTGATGTGTGAATTCAATTTGCGGACATTTCGATATGAAAGCAAAATGCGCTTCTGAAATTGGATGGCTAAAATCACAAGAATGGGAACTAGAAATAGAACGATCAAGGCCAGCCGCCAGTTAATGATCAACATGAAGACCAGGGAGGTGGAAATGTTCATCACAGACCAGGCTGAATCGACCAACCCCCAGGTGACCAATTCAGCCACCCGGTCTGAATCGGACGTCACCCGCGACATGATCCAACCGACCGGGGTTTTACTGTAATAGGAAAGCGAGAGGTCCTGCAGGTGGTTAAACA
>JBAXBF010000276.1:0-4605 GCA_037142095.1 Chloroflexota bacterium | reverse complement strand
GAACCAGGCGGCATCTTCATCCACTCCCACTGGCAATTCCTCAACAGCCAGCGTCTGCGCGAGCGGATTCAACCCTGGGAGATGATTGGCTTAACCTCCGAACAAGTGGAAGCCGGAGATTATCTGCTCGATTGGCGCAGAGATGGCTATGGTTTGCGCTATGTGCATTTATCCACGGAGGAGGAATTGCGTGCCCTGGCTGCAGAAACCGGTTTTAATATTCTGGATTCTTTCTTGTCTGACGGCGAAGGAAACAAGTTAGGGCTATACCAGATATGGCAGTATCGTTTATAATAAGATAGTGAAAGCACTCGTTCTTTCCGATATACATGCAAATCAGCCAGCGCTTGAGGCTGTGCTTGCCGACGCGAAAGCATTTGATACCGTTTGGATACTGGGTGACCTGACGGGTTATGGGGCTGCCCCGAATGAATGTATTACGCGGGTACGTTCCCTTCCCCAAGTCCTCTGTTTAACGGGAAACCACGATACTGCCGTCCTTAACTTGATCGGCATCGAAGACTTCAACGATGAAGCCCGCCAGGCAGTCACCTGGACGGCGGGCGTCATCAGTAAAAGTAATATTGAATATCTTTCTTCGCGTCTCGATCGAGAAGTGGCGGATTCTTGTACTTTGGTTCATGCCAGTCCGCGTCACCCTGTCTGGGAATATATTTTAGACACTTATACAGCCAAGATCAACTTCAATTATTTTAACACGGACCTTTGCCTTATTGGGCATACCCATATCCCTTCCATTTTCCGTTTACTAGGAAATCACCATATAAAATTGGAAATTCCATCGCCCGGTAAACCAATCCAGTTGAAGGGACGCGTCATTCTCAATCCAGGTTCTGTAGGGCAGCCGCGCGATCACAATCCATCTGCATCTTACATGATTTTAGATACAGAAAATCACACCTGTGAATATTATCGGGTTGCCTATGATATCCGGGCTGCTCAAGAACGCATTTTAGAAGCTGGATTACCTCCAAACCATGCCTACCGCCTCGCTATGGGATACTAGGGAACCATTTCGTTGGTAGCAACGTCTTATTGTGTAATCGAAACCATAAGAAATTAAATTAGGAGGATGTTATGAATTCAAAAAACCTGCATATCCGGAACTTGTTCACTTTTTGCATACTTGTATTGACGCTGGTCTCTTGCGCTAGCGCAGGGGCACCTAAAAGAGTCATGGAAGAAGCCGTCGCACCTTTACCGCCAGCTCCGGCTGACCAGGCTAGCGCTGCGGTGGCAGGAGAAGCCAAGGCATTGCCAGGATCGCCATCAACTGCCGGCATGGTGAATAAACCTGAATCGGGCATTCCGGCAAAACGGATGGTTATCAAGAATGTGGATATGACGATCGTGGTTGAAGATGCCGCCAAATCAGTGGAAACCTTTGCAGCGATGGCGGATGAAATGGGCGGATTCGTGGTTACGTCCAGACTATTCCAGAGCCGTCTCTCCAGTGGGGAGGAAATTCCTCAAGGCGAGATCACCATCCGGGTTCCGGCTGATAAGTTAGATGAAGCCGCCAAGAAAATTAAAGGGGATGCGATTCAAGTACAGAATGAAAATACTTCTGGTCAGGATGTAACCCGCGAATATACCGATCTTCAATCGCGCTTACGCAATCTGGAAGCCGCCGAAGCCGATTTGGTGAAGATCATGGATAAAGCTTACCAGACCGAAGATGTGATGAGCGTCTATAACCAGATCACCCAAATTCGCGAGCAGATTGAGGTAGTCAAAGGTCAGATCCAATTCTACGATCAATCCTCAACGTACTCTGCCATCACGATTAAACTGCTCTCCAAGGCATCTATCCAGCCCGTTTCTGTGGGCGGGTGGCAGCCCGTGGGCGTGGCACGCGATGCAATTCAGACGCTTATCAATGCACTCAAAGGCTTAGCCAATGTTGCCATCTGGCTCATCCTTTTCTTCCTGCCGTTGATCATCGTGCTTGCCATCCCGGTCGTTATCGTTGTCCTGATCCTACGCCGCTTCATCAAGCGTAATAAGACTGGCAAAGCGGTTGTTTCTGCCAAAGAAGAATCGAATCCGGCTTCAAAAGAGGAAAAGAAGTAATACCATATTTCTATCACGTAATCCTTAATAAAAAACCACTTCACGTATTATGACGTGAAGTGGTTTTTCTATTTCTTCCGTGTTATTTGATGATCGGCTTGAAAATAACCTTCGTGGGTGTCTTAATGATGCGATACGGCACCGCGGTAATAAACTTTGGTACAGGTGTTACGGTAACAACCTTGCGCGATCTCACGCATGCCACCGATTGTATGTTGAAAGAACCCGACTGACTTATGTTGTTATACACATCCGCAGCTTTAAACCAGTACACGAAAGAATCATTTGCATGGTCGGGAGAGAACAAGTAATAATAACTCGTTCCGCTCCCGCTCATCTGCACATATTGGGCGGTATTGGGGTTGCCGCTTTCTGCCCAATACCAGTACATCACCACATACTGTAATCCGGATGGATCACTCACATTGGCTGTGATTTTAACACTGGTGGGTGAACAACCATAACCTTTCGCATCAAAGTATACCTTATTGCTGGATGCTCCGCCGTTGATCGTGGGTGGTAAGGTATCCTTGACAGGTGGTACAAGGGTAGGTGTCCCACCGCACGGTACCAAGCCAATAGACTGCTCTGCGCTGCTGGCATAGGTTTGCTTATTACTGTTCAAGAGAGACATCACATAAACCAAGCGTCCCGGGCGATATTCGAGCAGTTTCGGGTCCACCTGTCCCACATCCAGGCTGGAGGTAAAGGCATTACCGGATTGCGTCATCGCCTTATTCATCAATTCAAAGCGCCAGCCGGTATAATTCTCCAGCCAGACACGCAGGTCTGCTTCTAGGATGCCGTTCATGTCACTGGGTGATCCTTCGAAATATGCAATATGCGGCTCACCCTGTGTACAATAACCATTATAGACCGGATCGGGGGATGCCCCAAGTTTGATCATCACAGGTGCGGGTGTGGATGTTGCGATGCACGGCATCAGCGCTACGGATTGCTCGGGGCTGACCGCGTAAAACTCCTTCTTTTCATTCATCAGAGAAGCAGTGTAAATGAGCCGACCGGCTTTCCCCTCCAAAATTTTTGGATCCAAGCCACTCATATCTACTGTGGCTAAGAACTTGCCTTGCCCGTCATTCATCATCGCCACCGGTGGCAGCTCCTGCCGGTCACCCGCAGCATTTTCCATCCAGGCGTGCAGGGTAACCTCGATCGCCCCCGTTGCATCGCTGGGTACAGCATCGATGCGCACGGAAGTCGGCAGGTCTGACGAACATCGTCCCACATAAACCGGGCTGGGAGCCGCTCCCAGAATGAAGGTAATCTTCCCTGGCGTGGGTGTCTCCGTATGCGTCGCGGTTGGTGTTACAGATGGAGTCTCAATAGGCGTAACGGATGGTGTAATCTGATTGGCGATTATCCCACAGGTTCCCGCGCTGGCGGAAGGCGAGGCGATACAAATCCGCGCCGTTCCCGAAAGCGCTGCTCCACCGCCGCTCATCACCCGCGCCTGGATGTTGTACCATCCCGGCGCGACCGGGTTCCAATCCACTTCACCGTATGCCAAACCATTGGTGGTGCTGGTGTTCGTCGTTCCCACCGGCATATCATTGGCTAAGAACACAATTGAAGAAATGCTCCCACCCGGCAAGATGGCGTGCGCTTTCAGTTTAAAAGGTGCCATAGGCAGGGTCGCATCGCTGGCAGGTTGGTCCAGCCAGACAACGACACCGCCGGAAGAAGACGTTGAACCTTCCCCAATGCTGCTGGCACCCATTGTACAAGCCCCTAACAAAACGCCAAGCAGCATCACACCACATATAGTTAATATCTTCATTTTTCCAGTCATAATCTCCTCCTTCGACTAAGGACGGATTGCCCCTTGAACATGCACCCCGACGGTACAGCCACCCTCTGGATTATTGGTACTGCCCGTCAGGTTCGTATTCAATGTTGCCCAATCTGCCGTACTGCGCGCCGGCAGCTCGAAATCTACCCTGCAATATTCTGGCGCATTTTGACAGCTAAAGAGCGCATCCTTATCATGCAATCTGGTGCGAATGGTCACAGTCTGGGTAACATCGTTGACAGGGATGATCAGAGTCGGACTGCCTCCCCATAGCCCATTAAAGGTGTAGTTCCCACCCTGTGCGGTATTCTGTTCTGGGTTCAGGAAGCGGAAGACGTTTGCAGAACCATAACCGCCAATGTAACCGGAACTCTCCAGCGTATTATTATTAATCAGCCAGTCTCCGCAGTCATTGATGACAGGGCTCATCTGCAGGGTGTTGAAAGTAACCGTTACGTCCACAGGTTGGAAGCAGTCGGGGGTATTGTACATGACAGGCGTACTCTCCACGGATCGCCGGTTAGATGCCACTGCCGAAACATTGTACTCGTAAGTCAATCCGCAGATGTTACGATCCATTCGGTCGAGAATCACCCGTGGCAGCGTACCATCGATGCGGCGCAGAACATCCCATTCTCCTACCGTCGCCGCGGCGCCGCTGTGGCGCTCCAGGCTGCGCAGAACGACGTGGTAGCCGGTCA
>JBAXBF010000275.1:0-4613 GCA_037142095.1 Chloroflexota bacterium | reverse complement strand
ACAATACAAGGTTAAGAATCCAAATATCAAATTGTTTGGTCCATTGGATCCCTTTTCTTTTCTCTTTGATCTTTTTGAGTATAATAAAGAGATGGAAAAATTTCGGCGGAATAGAAAATTAATTGTATTGATTAATCTTATTTTTCTCGTTTCATTCTCTGCTTGTATAGGTGAAAATAATCACACTCTAGAATCGACTTCTACGCCATTCATTTTACTGACTCCTTATATTTCTCCGGCAAAAGATACTGTTATGAATAGCTTAGTATTACCACAATCTTCTTCCTTAAATCCCAAGACTTATATAGTAAAACAAGGCGATACTATGTCTGCTATCGCGCTTAAGTTTGGTGTAACTATTGATGATATATTAGTAATGAATCCTGGGATAGATAGTCAGATAATCTCGACAGGATCTGAGTTAAAAATACCTGAAGTGAAAGGTGGAAAAACGATTCTACCGAAGCCAACCCCGCTTCCATTACTTCTATCTTCACCTCTATGCAATCCTGTCTCAGATGGTGGTTTGGTGTGTATAATTACTGCACAAAATACATCGATAGTTCCGCTTGAGGGTGTTTCGATTGCCTTCCTGCTTTATTCAAAAGAGGGGAAACTATTTTCTGAAAAAGAAGTTGCATCACCGTTTAGTAGGATATTAGAGGGGATGTCTTTGCCTATAGCTGTTTATTTTCCACATCCTCTGCCAGAAGATTGGATTCCTATCGCAATTGTAAGAATGGCATTACCTGGAATAAATGATAATCAACACTATTTGACTGCCGAAGCTAAAATCGACGAGATTCATAAGGCAGAATCTCAAAAATGGGCATTGGCACGTGGGCATATTACTTTAACTTCGAGCAATCATAAACCTTTGCTGGCTCGGCTACTTGTTTCTGCTCAGGATGAAAAAGGAAATACGGTTGGAATGAAAACGTGGGAATGGGAAGGGGTGCTTTCTGGAGATAACCCCATACCTTTTGAAATTGAAATTTTTAGCATATCTTCTACAATCAATACTATATCTGTTCAGTCAGAAGTATATTTGAAGTGAAGATTGCCCCTTGCTATGAATCATACTGAGTTTTATAATTTGCATCCATGAAACTATCCGTTATTATCCCTGTTTATAACGAAGTAAATACTATCAAAGAAATCGTTCAACGTGTAAAAAACATCAACGTTGTTTATGAGATCATTATTGTTGATGACGGTTCAAGTGATGGAACACGCGATATCTTACGAATGATGGAAGCTGGAAATGATGATTCACCTATCCTTCGGATTATTTATAATGAGAAAAATCAAGGAAAGGGATCTGCTGTTTGGATAGGAATCCAGAACGCAAATGGAGATGCATTATTGATTCAGGATGCGGACTTGGAGTATGATCCCCGTGATGTCCCAGCTTTAATAAAACCGCTTGAAGAAGGAGTCGCTGATGTCGTTTATGGTTCCCGGTTTTTAGGTGCACCGCATCGTTCGACAATGTTTTGGCATATGGTGGCAAATATGATGTTAACCATGTTCACAAATATTCTATACGATACTATTTTGACGGATATGGAAACTGGTTATAAATTATTCCGTCGAGAAGTCGTTGCCAATATAAAAATCCGTTCAAAACGTTTTGATTTTGAACCTGAATTCACAGCAAAAATTCTCAAAAAAAAGGTGCGAGTTTTTGAAGTGCCCATATCCTTCAATGCTCGAGATTACAGCGATGGAAAAAAAATCGGATTAAAAGATGCTTTTGCCGCAGTATGGGCATTGTTAATATATCGTTTGATAGATTAATCACGCATATTTAATGAGCCGAGAACAAGAAAATAGAGGGTTTGTTTGCGAAAGCTGTGGTAAACAAGTTAATCCGCTCAGTAATGGGAGCTATCGCAATCATTGTCCATTCTGTTTATTCTCAAAACATGTTGATATCATTCCCGGAGATCGCTCCCAATCTTGTGATGGTTTAATGGAGCCTCTGAAAATTCGTTATCACTCTCACAAAGGATATCAAATTGTTCATCGATGTCTTCGTTGTGGAGAAGTTAGAGTAAATAAAGTTGCTCGAGATACGATCCAACCTGATGATTTTGATGTATTGGTAAGGTTAAACACATGAAAATGTAGTAAAATTATGAGACAATTCTGTATGGTTGACCAAAGTGAAAGAACTATTGGTTTATATCAATAATATTATCTGTGAGGTGAATTATGACTATGAATACCCTGATTGAAGATATCATTGGGCGTGAGATTTTGGACTCACGCGGTAATCCTACTGTCGAAGTTGAAGTGTTCCTGGCAGACGGAAGCCGGGGCAGAGCAGCCGTACCTTCAGGTGCTTCTACTGGCGTACATGAAGCCTTAGAACTGCGTGATGGAGATAAGGGACGTTATAACGGTAAAGGCGTACTCCAGGCAGTGGAAAATGTCAATGGACCCATTCTGGATGCCTTGTATGACATGGACGCAATCGAGCAAAAGGCAATTGATGCGCGATTGCTAGAATTAGATGGTACTCCTAATAAGGCGAAATTGGGAGCTAATGCAATTTTAGGGACTAGCCTTGCTGTTGCTAAAGCAGCCGCTGACTCACTTGAGATTCCACTTTATCGCTATATTGGCGGTGTTTATGCGCATGTTCTGCCAGTTCCAATGATGAATATTCTCAATGGCGGTGCACATACTGCTTGGCAGTCTACGGATGCACAGGAATTTATGGTTATGCCTCTAGGCGCTCCGACTTTTTCAGAAGGTTTGCGCTGGGGTGCAGAAATCTATCATACGCTTAAATCCGTTCTCAAGGCACGTGGTTACACTGCATTGGTTGGTGACGAGGGCGGATATGCCCCAGCATTAAAGGCAAATTCCGAAGCAATTGAAGTCATCTTAGAAGCTATCCAAAAGGCAGGTTTTAAAGCAGGTACTGATGTTGCGATTGCTCTGGACCCAGCAGCATCAGAACTTTATGATGAAGAAAAGAAAATGTACAATCTGCGAAAAGAAGGTAAAATGCTTTCTAGCGAGCAGATGGTTGACTTTTGGAAATCATGGGTTAATCAATATCCGATTGTTTCTATAGAAGATGGTTTAGCACAGGATGACTGGGAAGGTTGGAAATTAATGGTTAAGGAATTAGGAGACAAAATCCAGATTGTTGGAGATGATCTCTTAGTAACCAATCCTGAACGTGTCCGCCGGGCAATCAAGGAAAAAGCATGTAATGCCCTATTGGTTAAGCTGAATCAGATAGGTTCCTTGACAGAAACGATTGAAGCTGTTGAAACTTGCTTCCGAGCTGGCTTCCGGGCTGTTACATCCCATCGTTCTGGTGAAACGGAAGACAGCACGATCGCTGATCTGGCTGTCGCGCTTAATATGGGACAGATCAAGACAGGTGCACCGGCTCGTTCTGACCGCGTCGCAAAGTATAACCAATTGCTGCGCATCGAGGAAGAACTTGGTGACGAAGCTGTTTATGCAGGTTGGAGTGCCTTAAAACGCTAGTATTGTCCATTTAGCTTTGTTTATTTTGACCCGAAGGGTTGAATCATAATGCCCTTCGGGTCTTTTGTACAGGAATATCTGTTGTTTGAGATCATTTTCTTAGGTACATCTGCCTCAGCTCCATCAGTTCATCGTGGATTATCTGCACAAATAATTTCCCACAATGAATACCGATTCTTAGTTGATTGTGGGGAAGGAACACAACGCCAAATTCTTCAATCAGGAATAGGTTTTCGTCGCCTCAGTCGTATCTTGATTACGCATGGTCACCTAGATCATATTCTTGGTTTGGCGGGATTACTTTCTACATTTTTACGCTGGGAAACAATCGACGAACTAGAAATTATGGCTGGTAGAGGAGCTTTAGAGCGCATCCATGATTTGTTATATGGTGTTGTTCTACGAAAGAATCGACCTGATATGGATTTGCGTTTGACAGAGATTAAACCAGGGATTGTTTTTCAAGATGATGATTTCTATATCAATGCTTTTCCTGTGATTCATCGCGGTCCTGACTGTCTTGGTTATGTTTTTGCAGAGAAATCTAAGCGTCCGTTTTTAGCGGATAAAGCAGAAGCTTTAAAAATCCCCCCCGGCCCTTGGCGCAAAGATTTAGTCAATGGTTATGAATCCGAATTGCCAGATGGGCGCATTATTACACCGGATGAAGTTTTGGGTGTCGAACGGCCTGGTGCCCGGTTAGTTTTGAGTGGCGATATTGGAGATCCACAATCTCTATTAGAGATAACTCAGGGTGCTGATATGCTGGTCTGTGAAGCGACTTACTTGCAAGAAGAAGCGCAAATGGCTGAAGAATTTGGTCATTTGACAGCTCATCAGGCAGCGGAAATTGCTCAACAAACCGGAGTGAAACAATTGGTTTTAACACATATTTCACGTCGTTATCGGGAAAAAGATGTCCTTGAAGAGGCTCAGGCTGTCTTCTCGAATACACGCGTAGCTCGTGATTTTGACACCTTTCAAGTCAAGCGTGAGGATTAGTAACCATAAATAGTCCGCTGTTCTTTCCAGACATCTGCCTCATTGTGATATCCTGCTTGTTCCCAAAATCCCAAATGGTCTTCAGTTGTAAATTCTAG
>JBAXBF010000274.1:0-4643 GCA_037142095.1 Chloroflexota bacterium | reverse complement strand
GCAGGCAGTAATTCAGGATGATCTGCTGCGACCACATCTTCAGGATTAAGTTTCAAAACGCGCATGAAGTGTTTGCGCAGTTCAGGTAGGAACGTAAGCGGACCACCCCCGAAAAGCATGGTCGGCATGGGTTGGTAACCGCGTGCCAGGGTCGCCATGGTTTGCAGCACAACAGCGCTGAAGATCGAAGCAACAATATCTTCTTTAGGGATATCCCGGCTGAGCAGGTTTTGGACATCGGTCTTGGCGAACACACCACAGCGCGAAGCCATTGGATAGAGGGTGGTCGATTTTTCAGCCAATCCGTTCAGTTCTGCGACGGGTATATTAAGCAGGGTTGCCATCTGGTCGATAAATGCACCGGTGCCACCTGCACATGAGCCATTCATACGGATATCTGGCATGCGCTCAGGGTGAAAAAAGATCAATTTGGCATCTTCGCCGCCGATGTCAATCAAGGTTCGCACAGACGGGTATTGCTGGCGCACCACTTCTGCCGAGGCAATTACCTCTTGAATGAAGGGTAATTGGAATTTTTCGCTGATACCCATTCCGGCAGAACCGGTAATGAGCAAGCTGAGCGGTACATTTCCCAGGATCTGGCGGGCTTTGTGCAGCATGTTTTGCAGTGTGACCAGCGCTTCGGCATTGTGGCGGCAGTAATCACTGAAAACGAGTTGTTGTTCTGTGTTTATAAGCGCAACCTTGGCAGTTGTCGATCCTATGTCGATGCCCAGGTTTAGAGTATCCCTCATGCTTTCCTCTTTATCCTTAAGAAGTCCTTTCTGTCCAATTCATCACAGCACACCGCTCTAATGCGGTATATTGATTGTTGATTATATAACACCATTCAGGAAGATTTCGATATGCTCTTCCAGTACCGTGTCCGGGTCGTTTGACTTTGGTAGAAAATCATAATTTTGGCGCGACATACCATAGCCAAGCAGCATTCCGAAGAAAGCCCGAAAAAAGGTGATCGGGTCTTTCGGACATACAATCGAGCCGCTGCTGTACACTCGTTGCAAAAAACCCTGGATGGCAGGATACATCTCTTTTACCAGTTCAGGTAGATGTTTGTTTTCCAGTTCGACGATTTCAATAGCCATCAGGTATAAAATGCCTGGACACCCGTCTACTTCCCGCACAATACGGTGTGCCGCGTCGCGGATCAATTCTTCCGTTGATTGCCCGTTTGCCTCAGTCAGCAGCGGGAGTACCCTGATTATGGGATGATAGGCAAGTAGCACTTCTTTGATTATTTGATCTTTGTCTGAAAAGTGATTATAAATGCTGCCGGCGGTAATACCAACCTCATTGGCTATATCGCGCATGGTTGTTGCATGGTAGCCGCGGGTCACAAACAAGCGGTAAGAAGCCTCGATCAGTGCCTGGTGAGTATTGCATTCTAAACCTTTAGTTATAGACATTGCTTTTCCAAGTCTGAAAAATTTTCTCCAGGATAATATCTATCTTATTTTCGCTTGTAATGCTGAATGAACAAACAAACGTTTGTTTATTGTATACTGGGAATTCTCATTCGTCAAGGTTTTTCTTGCCCATGAATTTTTCTGTGTTGGATGAACTTGCTTGACATCTGTGGCTAAACATCCTATACTAATTTATAAATTGTTCAAGAGCAGTAGTCAAATTATTTAGCTTAGAGGAGCGCTTGCGTGCCAGAAATTATAGGATGCTTAATCGGTGAGTTTGCTAATCCTTTTTATACCCCGGTGATTCGCGGCGTAGAAGATCTGGCGCACCGCTCCGATCATGTGGTGTTTTCAGGAGAATCACTGCACAAACCTGAATTAGAAAAACACATGATCGATTGTTTTCACAGGATAAACGTTAAAGGTGTAATTATTCGATCTTTTGCGGCGGATATGAGCCACTTACATTCACTGGAAGCAGCGGGAATCCCGGTTGTGATGATTGGACGAAATATTCCGGATTTTTATTCGGTCAATGTGGATAATGAAGAAAGCGGCTTTCTGGCTGGTTCTTATCTGCTGCAGCTTGGACATCGCCAGATTGGTTATGCTTCCAGCGGTGACCACAACAATTCCCCAGAACAAGCCCGCCGCACTGGTTTTCGGCATGCTTTGGAGAAGGCTGGTGTATCTATAAAACGCCATTACAAAGGGGAGAGTATCATGATCGAGGGAGGTATACAGGCAGCCAAACAATGGTTGGAAGATGCAGACCACCCTACCGCCGTGTTTTGTTCTACAGATATGATGGCAATGGGCTTCATCCAACATCTAGCAAGATCGGGGAAGTGCGTGCCTCGAGATGTATCTGTATTGGGACACGATGATATTCCTTTTGCTGATTCTTTCCTGGTTGGATTAACCACAATTGCCTTTCCTAAATATACGATGGGACATATTGCCGCTCAAATCGTTTTTGACCGGATCGGTGGTTTGCGTGAGAAAGAACCCCAGGAAGTTTCGTTGGAACCCGAATTAATTGAGCGGCAATCCTGCGCTCGGGTGAATTGAAATGATGTTTGTCAATATAAAAATTACAATAAAGAAAATTAAATAATGGACAATGCGAATCAAGAATCTCGGACAATCGGATATATTATTGGCGGCGGATTAAAGGAGAGTTTTCGAGCGCGTCTGACGGTACCTCCTATTGAGGTGCAAGAGGGTGCTTTTGTAATCATCGAAAACAGTACACCTGCGCTGGAAGGGGACTGGCTTTTTTATGGATTGGTTACGGATATCCAGTTGGGCGCAACAGACCCGCGCTTTGCCGATGAACAGAGCGAGGCGCGTTTCCCATCTGCCCTGGCTGGTCTGTTGCATGGACAGACCCTTTTCACCAATTTAGAGATTCTGCCTGCGTTAATGTTAGAGCGTGGTCCTTTACCGGGTGCACCTGGCTATGAACGTTTTCAACAAGAGATAATGGATGGGATACGAGATGTCCATCCCGTGCCAGTCAAAACAGTGCCGCCGCACCATTCACCCGTCAAGCTGGCGGCTGCCGGTGACATCGCTGAAATCTTTGGCAATCCAGAAGATGAAGGAAACTTTGTCATCGGAACCACGCGTGAGCAGGATTTGCCAGTCTGTATCAACCTGGAGAAATTTGTGCAACGCTCTTCGGGTATTTTCGGTGCAACTGGCACAGGCAAATCTTTTCTAACCCGCATTGTGTTGGCTGGTTTGATTAAATACGATAAATCTTCGGTGCTGGTTTTCGATATGCACAATGAATATGCTTTCGAGGATAAGGCATCCGATACAAAGAAATCTGTACCCGGCTTGAAAGATAAATTTGGTGTCAAAGTGCAGGTGGTCGGTCTGGGATCTAATGCCCAAATTCGCAACAATACGCCCGATTTCAACCTCCAAATCGCCATGAGCGATATCCAAGCGGAAGATGTTGAACTGCTGACCCGTGAACTAAACCTGAAAGAAACCACGCCAACCACCCTGGACGCGTTGGTTAATTCCTTCGGACGGGATGGTTGGTTTAAAACATTCAAAGAGATGAAACCAGATAAGACGATCGAAACCGATGAGGGCAAGCGGATCCCTTCCCCTGATTCGGTTGAAGCCTGGGCAAACGAAGCCGGGATTCATCCTGGCGCGGCGAAAGGGTTGCATTCCAAACTGGGACCTCTCTTCCGCAGAGAATACATCGTTGAAAAACCTGCAGTTGATACTCTAAGAATTGTTATCCAATCTCTTGCCGGTGGCAAACATATTGTTCTTTCTTTCGGAAGGTTCGAGGCTGATCTGGATTATTTGTTGGTTACGAATTTGCTAACCCGCCGTATCCGCGAGGAATGGGAGCGACTCACCAACACCTACCGCAGCGGAAAAGAAAAGAGCGAGCCGCGTCCCTTGGTTATTGTCGTTGAGGAAGCCCATAAATTGCTAAATCGTGAAATGGCTGCCCAAACTACCTTCAGCACCATAGCACGCGAAATGCGTAAGTATTTTGTTACCCTCTTAATCATTGACCAACGTCCTTCACAGATTTATGATGAAGTGATGTCTCAGTTGGGTACGCGCATCACAGGTTGGCTGGGAGATGACGACGATGTGCATGCGGTTCTCTCTGGTTTGGCAGGACGCGATGCGTTGCGCGGGATGTTGTCTCACCTGCAGCCTAAGGAAGAAATTTTATTGTTGGGTTGGACCATGCCGATGCCACTGCCGGTGCGTTCTCGCCGCTATGATGAAAAATTCTGGCAGGAATTAATCGGAGAATCAGGCAAACGATCCAAAGAGCAGCTCCTAAAAGAAATGGGGTATTAAACACACTGTGAAACTCGCTACGCTTTGTTACCTCAAACGCGCTGGAAAAACGCTGATGATCCACCGTATCAAAAAAGCCAATGATATGAATGCTGGTAAGTGGAATGGCTTGGGGGGGAAATTCGATTTGGGTGAAACTCCTGAAGCATGTGTCATCCGAGAGGTCTTTGAAGAATCCGGTTTAACGTTACACAGCCCACAACTGAAAGGTTTCATCACATTTCCTGGCTTTTCCAACGACGAAGATTGGTATGTATTTGTGTTTATAGGCACTGAATTTGAAGGCGAATTAACTGAGCCGGATGAAGGCGCGCTTGCCTGGATAGACGATGATGAGATCATGAATCTTAATCTTTGGGAAGGTGA
>JBAXBF010000273.1:0-4699 GCA_037142095.1 Chloroflexota bacterium | reverse complement strand
CTTAAAGCCAGGTAGCCGCCAGGTTTCAGGATGCGGTTGCATTCCTGTAAAACTGCCAAAGGATCCGTTACATGTTCGATGACATCCCACAAACTGACCAGGTCAAATTGCTCTGAAGAAAAGTTTGCTTCGAATAAGGTGCCCGAATAAATATTCTTCAAGCCGCGTATCCTTGCCTGCGCCGCAGCAAATGTGGACACCTCAATCCCAAATAACTGTGAAACATCCTTTTGGGCTGCAGCGATAAAATCGCCGATGGCACAACCAACATCAAGCCAGGTGTCGCGGCGTATTTCAGGCAATGCCAGTAATTCTTTCACGTTGTTTAGTGCATTCAGGGCTGACGCACTTTGCTCACCCGCATATTTTGATCCCCCGCCATAATATTCAGCGGAATAAATATGGGCAAGCTCCGTTTCTTGGGGTAATTCGTTGGTGTAGATCAGGGAACAAGTATTGCATTTAACAATCGTGTAACCATTCTTGAAAAAAAGCGGATGGATTGATTTCTCTTCATGGCAAAGAATACATTTTCTAGGGGAAAAGTTCGGTTGGATCACTATGTTTTCAGCTTACCTGGGACGGTTGTAATCCATGTCCATCCAGATCGCAAACAAGATGGACTGGAGCATTGATATCGTGGCAAAAACGAGAATGATTAAGGTCGTTTGAGGAGCAACACCTTCCTGGACATAAAGCACGAAAAACCGTACCAAAAGGGGCAAAATCACCAAGAAAAAGTCCAACCCGGCAAATAGATAGAAAAGGACAAGCGGGTGAAAGTCCAGAATAAAGTAACGCTGCCACAACCTCTGGAAGAATAACTTAAGCAGAATCAACGACGTCTTGGGAATATATTTGTAAAGTTTGATCTTGCTCGTCTCACTTCGATATACCGGACGAACCTGCACATTGGTTACTTTATATCCCTGAATATTTAGCATACACAGGATTTCGGCATTGTAACCATATCCTTTCGTCATAGCAGCGATAGGTAAGGTGCGTAAGGCATCATTACGGATGGCGTTATAGGCACACTGGGGGTCCATAAGAGAATAGTAACCGGTGGCAAACTTCGTTAGAATGGTTAATACAGCATTCCCAAAGAAGCGGTACCCTGGCATCGTATGGATATTATGGTGCAGAAGACGATTGCCTTTGGCGTAGTCAAAGTCTTTTTCGATAATTTTATCCAGGAGATTGGGTAAATCATCAGGGTGCATTTGATTATCGCCATCCATGATCACGGTAATATCCACAGGAGAGGCAAGACTCGCCAGGTAACCATCCGTAATCGATTGTCCCAATCCTTTATTGGTTGAGTGATCGATAATCGTAATGCGGTTATCTATTTTTTGTTGAGATTGGATGATATTCCGGGTATTATCGCGGCTGCCATCATTTACTGCAAAGATTGAATCAACATAGGCAGGAATACCAAGCAATGTTTCCAAAATCAAAACTTCTTCGTTGTATGCAGGGACGACTACCCCAATTCGATGATCTTTGTACATGATACATAAGTTTACCAATTCTTAACAACCTTGGGAAGTGCCAGTTCTATCATCTTGCCACTATGCAAAATAATCATGGAATTTTACCGCATATTTTTTTATAGTAAGAACTAACGATTTGTTTAATCACCTTTCGATCTGCTAAACGGTAAACTTTCTCCAGATTATTTTTCGCTGTAGAATCGACTAAATTGTCGTCATTCATTGCTCTCACCAATGCATTGGCTATCTCTTCTGGGTATAGATTACGCGCAAAAAGAACATTTTCTTCTTCCTCCATTATCGACATAATCGTCTCTAACGGCGATACGATGGGAAAAGTCCCACTAGCCATCGCTTCATAAAGCACATTCGGAATACCATCTACTAAAGAAGGAGATAACAATACACGCGCCTGCAATAGGATAGAGAATACTTTATCCCGCGGCAAGCGGCCATATACATGACAATGCGCCCGAATGTGCTCCGGCATAGCGTTATACCAATCCCGTGTACCTGGTGTTGTCATCGTCAACATATAAACTTCACAAGGTTGTATCTGTTCCCAGCATATCTGCAAGGCTTCGAATACTGGTAGAGCAAGCGCCCATTCACAATCATAAACCTTTGGCCAGAGGATGATCCTTTCCCTTTTCGAAGGTAAATCTTTCCATCGCTTTGATAATTCATCTATATTTACACCACCGGTACCAGGAACAGGGGTGATATCAGCAAATTTTGTTTGGGGTATTCCCATCTGTACAACGTATTTGATGTTGATTATGTTATCGCTTATGATCTGATCACACGACTCAAGAACTTCACGAATCGAAGACAATTTTTTGGGATCATGCCGATTAAGAGTCAAATCGGACCCCCCTCGTAAATGAGCTATCCATATCCAATTCTTCGTTATTCTCTTTTGCTTCACCGTATTTAGAAAAAATAACCCACCCTGATTATGATCTACACCAAGGGTATGAATAATATCAGGCTTCCATTCGTGTATAATATCTACCAACCAATGTTCTGCTAGGTCTTGTAATACAGACTCTTGGACAGGGACGAGGCGGGGAAAACCAAATTTCATGCCTCCAAAATTGAGAACCTTTCTGCATATATTCCAGATCCACAAAATTGGTTCAAATCTCGCCCTGTTTTTAACAAATTCGATGTGGTTTGAGTATAATGTTTGACGAACAGCCTTGTCCAAGCCTGGAACGGGCTGTTGGAGAGGAAGGTACACAGGGACTTTCCATTTTGATGGGGGAAGTCCACCCGTTGGTACAGCAAACAGACGGGCATTAAAGCCTTCATTATTTAATAGATCAATCCAGGATACGGTGTGCGAACTCTCTGCCAGACCGATAAACAAAATCTTCGGTTTGCCTTGGTATTTGTCGATAAACATATCCCGCTTAAACTCCGCTGCCAAGGACGTTTCGCTGCCACAATTCAATCATCATCAACAACCAGGGATAACTCCACGCACTATTACCATCAATGAAATCCTGTTTAATCTTTGTTATCTGCCCTACATTAAATAACCCTCGTGCTTGGGTCACGCTTTCCGATAAGGTATCTTCCATAATATCCCGTAAAGGTCCTTTCAACCAAGCATCAAACGGCATCGTAAAACCTCGTTTCGGTTGATCGTAAATATCCGGACGCAGCAACCCAAGTTTCCAACCGGCATCGACCAGCACTTTTTTACTCCCACTGTCACGATAACTGGTGAGATACGGATTAGCAGAAGCATCGATTCTGCCGAGTTTCGCTGATACAGGTAGAGATAAGGCTAGGTCGACCAACGGTACATCCAGAAATGGAACACGCACCTCAAGAGAATGAATCATGGAGGTGGCATCTATATCCCTTAACAATTGGTTATTGGTATAGCCTCGCAAACACAATGCTGTAACCCGCTCGACAGCTTTACCGAAGGGAAGTTCATCGCAGGCTCTAATATCTTCTGATAATGGTGTACCAAGACGTACTTTCTGAGAAATCTCAGGTGAAAATAATTTAGCCGTCCCCGCCGAACCAAAAATATGATACGTATTTCCATAATTCCATAGGAAACCACCTGACTTAATTGTGTCTCTTAATCTTAGTTGCGAATCCACTTTTTTACTCTTTTTATAAATCCGAGAAAGAAATACGTTCAGAGCGTGGTAAGCAATGGATCGTAACATTATTTTTGAAGATTGTTTTTCATACAAAGCCATTTGGATAAACCAAGGATAACCTGCAAAGATTTCATCTCCGCCGGTGCCGGAGACTGCCACCGTCACCGCCTGACGGGCGGCATGCGATACAAAATAACTGTTGACGCCATCCACAGATGGTTGGTCAAGCCCGATAACAATCCGTTCAAGATGATCTCTCACCATTCTCCCATCGACGACAACGCGAGAATGATCCGTACCCAAGAACTCGGCAGTTCGTTTTGCATCATCTGTCTCATCCAGATGAGAACCTTCTTCTCCATAACCGACAGAAAATGTTTTGATTCGTTTTCCAGCATTACGCGCCATAATCCCCACGATCATAGAAGAGTCTACACCGCCGCTAAGAAAAGCACCAATTGGGACATCAGAAACCATTTGCATTTTTACCAACTCTTGCATCATTAAGGCTACTTGTTCAACATGGTCTTCTGGAGCAGATGTCCGCAAACCTTTGACTCGATCAATGTCCAAACACCAATAACGCTCGAGACGCTCCTGATTCCCATCAATGACGAGACGATGGGAAGGCGGTAACATCTTGACATCCTGCAACAATGTATGCGGCTGATAAACCGAACCGAGTGTCAACAATAACCTCAATCCTTCCAAATCAATCTGGGGTTCAACCCAGTCACTTGCCAGCATAGCCTTAATCTCCGAAGCAAAAATTAACTTTTCCCCACGACGGGCATATAGGAGCGGCTTTATCCCAAATTGGTCTCTGGCAAGAAGTAACTTTTCTTTACCCGGACCTCTTCTCTTATCATAGACTGCTAATGCAAACATCCCACGTAAGCGAAGCAAAAAATCTTCTCCAAAATGTTCGTAGAGATGCAAGATTACTTCTGTATCTGAACGCGAAACGAAGGAATACCCCACCTTCTCAAGATATTCACGTTCAGACTGAAAATTATAAACCTCGCCATTATATACGATCCATATTGTCTTTTGAGGATTGCACATAGGTTGATGAGC
>JBAXBF010000272.1:0-4707 GCA_037142095.1 Chloroflexota bacterium | reverse complement strand
TATGCCGAGCCTACGCGCCATTTCCAATTCGGTGACGAAGGCATCACGAATGAGATCGTGGATGGACGCCGTTCCAGTTCCTACTTTGTGCCTATCGCCCGCCCGAAAAAGAAGGGAGGGCAATCGTCCCTTTTTGAAACCGAGTGGACGAAGGAACGAATCCAGGAAAATAAACTGATTAATGACATACGTGGACGCGTCGCGATCTGGCGGCAAGGTGGTTATGTGGGGATTACACCCACCACTGCTCGTCTACTGGCTTATTGGCGCAACCCTGAACGAGAAAAGAAGCTCTTCTTTTGCCAGATTGAAGCTCTGGAAACGATCATCTACCTTACTGAGGTCGCCAGAAAATATAACGACGCCTGGATTGAGAACGCGCTGCGCGAAGCCAATGATTCATCCAACCCGGGGTTACCTCGCACAGCCCTTAAGATGGCAACCGGCACGGGTAAAACGGTGGTGATGGCGATGCTTATCGCCTGGCATACCTTAAACAAGGCAGCCTATCCCCAGGATACCCGATTTTCGAATACCTTTTTGATGATCGCCCCCGGCATCACCATCCGAGACCGGCTGCGGGTACTTTTCCCCAACGACCCGCAGAATTACTACCGCCAGCGGGACATCCTCCCCAGCCAGGAAATGGAACAACTCGGTCAGGCAAAAATTATCATCACCAATTTTCACGCTTTCCAATTGCGGGAAAAAATCGCCGCTGGTAAACTCACCAAATCGATCCTGGCTGAAAGTGCAACGAGTGCTTTTACAGAAAGCCCCGATCAGATGGTACGCCGCGTCTGCCGTGCATTGGGTAACAAGAAAAATATCATCGTCATCAACGATGAAGCGCACCACTGCTACCGCCGCAAACCAGATGGAGAGGTTGAAAGTCTGAGCGGTGATGAACGCAGCGAAGCCAAGCAGCGCGACGAGGAAGCGCGGGTGTGGATTTCCGGCATCGAGGCGGTCCAAGCCAAGATGGGCGTGAAAGCCATCTACGACTTATCGGCGACACCGTTTTTCTTACGCGGATCAGGCTACCCTGAAGGTACGCTTTATCCCTGGGTGATCTCGGATTTCTCGTTAATTGACGCTATCGAAGCCGGCATCGTCAAGATACCGCGCGTGCCGGTGGCTGATGATGCCATGACCGGCGAACAGCCCACCTATCGTGACCTTTGGCTGCGCATTCGCGAGGATTTACCCCGCAAGGGTCGCAAGAGCGAGACACTGGCTAGCGAGCCCAAGCTGCCGGTGGAACTGCAGGGAGCCTTGCACAGCCTTTACAGTAACTATGAAAAGGTTTACCGCCTGTGGGAACAAAACACGGAAGCGCAGGCGCGCGGCATCACCCCGCCCGTTTTCATCGTGGTATGCAATAACACCAATGTCTCCAAGATGGTCTTTGATTACGTGGCTGGTTGGGAAAAAAGTATTGACGAACAAACCGTTGTCCAGGCGGGACAATTGCCCATCTTCCGCAACGACGACAGCCACGGCGGCTGGCTGCAGCGCCCGAACACGATTCTGGTGGACAGCCAGCAGCTCGAATCCGGCGAGGCGATGAGCGCCGACTTTAAGAAGATTGCCGCCCGCGAGATTGACGAGTTCAAGGCTGAATACCGCATCCGTTTTCCAGGGCGGGATGCCGAGAGTCTGACCGATGAAGATTTACTGCGTGAGGTGATGAACACGGTTGGCAAAGCAGGCAAGCTGGGGGAACAGGTAAAATGCGTGGTGAGCGTCTCCATGCTCACCGAAGGTTGGGATGCGCAGACCGTGACCCACGTTCTCGGCGTGCGCGCCTTCGGCACCCAATTGCTGTGCGAGCAGGTGGTTGGGCGTGCCCTACGGCGCATGAGTTACGCCGCCAATGCAGAAGGCTATTTTGAAGCCGAATACGCCGAAGTGTACGGTGTGCCTTTCTCCTTCATCCCCACTTCGGGCAGTACCGGAGACCCTATACCCGGTGCGATGCCAACCCGCGTGCGAGCCATGGAAAACCGCATCGCCTGCGAGATCACTTTTCCGCGTCTGCTCGGTTACCGCTATGACATGAGCGGAGAACGCCTGACAGCCGCCTTTAGCGCAGAATCACTCCTTGCGCTCTCCACCGCCGATCTCCCTACCCGTACTGAAAATGCACCCATCGTCGGCGAATCCAGTATTCACACTTTAGACGACTTGAAACGCCATCGCCCCAATGAAGTGGCTTTTTTGCTGGCAAAATTGACCCTGGAACGCTATTTCCGTGATGACGATGGGAACGATAAGCCCTGGCTTTTTCCGCAACTGCTGGCAATCGCCAAACGCTGGCTGGCGGAATGTGTCACCCTGAAAGACCACACTTTCCCGCAATTGCTGCTGTTGATCGAGTTTGCCAATGACGCCGCCGACCGTATCTACAAGGCGATTGTGGCATCCAGTTCAGACACGGCGACGCTCAAACCCATCCTGCGACCCTACGACACACTCGGTTCCACCCGTTACGTGGATTATGACACGACCCGTCCGGTCTATGCGACGCGGGCAGACAAGTGCCACATCTCGCACGTGGTGGCAGATACCGGCTCATGGGAGCAGAAGATGGCACAGGCGCTGGAAGAAATGCCCGAGGTTATTCGATACGTAAAGAACCATAATCTTGGCTTTACTATTCCCTACACGCTCAGTGGCGAGGAAAAGAATTATATTCCTGACTTCATCGCCTGTATCGATGACGGTAACGGGATGAATAACCTGTTAAATCTGCTGGTCGAAGTCTCCGGCGAAAACCGCAAGGATAAAGCCGCCAAAGTTGCCACGGCGCGCACGCTGTGGGTACCCGCCGTCAACCATCACAGCGGATTCGGGCGCTGGGACTTTATTGAAATCACTGATCCATGGGATGCAGAAAACTCTATTCGTGCTATGATTAAAGAAAATCAGCGCGTTTCGCAGGGATAAATCAAGATCATTAATCCCAAATCGATATTCAAAGGGAGGTTCGTTTTATGAAAAATGGAATTGTTGTACGTTCTGAGATATTTCGTGAAGACGACTTATACGTAGCCATTTGCCCTGATCTCGATGTTTCAAGTTATAGTGAGACTGAAAACGAAGCGAGAATTTCCTTGCGGGAAGCAGTTGAGGCTTTCCTTGAAGAATGTGAAAATATGGGCACATTGGAAGAAGTACTCGACGAGGTCTGATATGCCACCCAGAAATCAAAACGCCCCCATTTCCCACACCCAGCATCAGGACAAGCGCGCCAACATCCCCACCGAGGAGTTGCGCGATTTCGTGGCGGACGATGAGCAGTCTCCCACGAGCCTGCTTTATCCCCGCGATCCTTCGCTCGACCCACAATTGGTATGGCGCGGCAAGGATGAACAGGACGCCCAGGATTTGGTTGTGCCCGCCGTGCCGATTTATATTCAGGAGAAAATTCACCCACAGGTGCTGATCGATGATCTACTGGCACACGCCGCCCATCCCGGGCACAGACTGGCAGAAGAAGAAGCGGCTTACCAGTTGAATATGTTCGCCGATTTCAACGGCGGACCAGAAGAATTTGAACAAAAGGTGGAATTTTACCAGCACGAGCAGAACTGGACCAACCGCCTGATTCTCGGCGATTCCCTGCTGGTGATGGCAAGCCTGGCAGAGAAGGAAGGTCTGCGCGGCAAAGTGCAAACCATCTATCTTGACCCGCCCTATGGGATCAAATTTGGCTCCAATTGGCAGGTGAGCACGCGCAAGCGCGATGTGAAGGACGGCAAAGCCGAAGACGCCACCCGCCAGCCGGAACAAGTGCGCGCCTTCCGTGACACCTGGAAGCTGGGCATCCACTCTTATCTGGCTTACCTGCGCGACCGGCTGGTAGTGGCACGTGAACTGCTGACCGAGACCGGCAGCGTTTTTGTGCAGATTGGGGATGAGAACGTGCATCTGGTACGTAATCTCTTGGATGAAGTGTTTGGAAGTGAGAATTATGTGGCGATTATTCCGTTTCGCAAGAAAACGATGCCTTTAGGGGCAAAATATCTGGAAGGTATGTTTGATTATCTTATTTGGTATGCAAAAGGATCAGGTAAAATAAAATATCGCCAGTTATATCTTGAACAAGATACAACTGGCGATTTTCATTGGGGATGGTTTGAGTCACCTAATGCCAAAAGACAAAAAATGTCTCAAGAACAGGTACAAAATCTAACGTTATTACCGCCCGACGTAAGAATATTCCGCTTGGTTCCTCTGTGGCCAGCGAGTTTTAGCCTAAAAGATGTGTATCCAATCAAATTTCGTGGTGAAACATACAACCCACCCAAAGGTTTATGTTGGGTTACTGGTGAAACCGGAATCAACCGATTAATTTGGGCTAATCGTATTGAACCAGAAGGCACTGGAAATTTAAGGTACATCTATTTTTTTGATGATTATCCTTTAAAAAAACTTGTAAGTATGTGGGATGATACAACAGGTGCAAGAGATCAAAGGTATGTGGTAGAAACTACAACAAAAGTTATTGAACGCTGCATGCTCATGACCACTGACCCGGGCGATCTGGTGCTCGACCCGACCTGCGGCAGCGGCACGACCGCCTACGTCGCCGAGCAGTGGGGCCGGCGCTGGATCACCTGCGATACCAGCCGGGTCGCCCTGGCGCTGGCGCGCACGCGCTTGATGTCGGCGAAATATCCCTACTACCTGCTGTCCGATTCA
>JBAXBF010000271.1:0-4707 GCA_037142095.1 Chloroflexota bacterium | reverse complement strand
CTTAAAATAGCACGGCAATGGGAAAAAGCAGTTGTTCTGCGCCTGGGTAAATTTCGTGGACTGCGCGGTCCCGGATTGTTTTGGATTATTCCAGTCATTGATGTGATCACAATCTGGATTGACCACCGCGTCATGGTAACTCCCTTCAACGCCGAGAAAACGTTGACCAAGGATACAGTTCCTGTCGATGTAGATGCAGTATTGTTCTGGGCGGTATGGGATGCTGAGAAAGCAGCTCTGGAAGTGGAAAATTATCGATCAGCAATCACCTGGGCTGCACAGACTGCCTTGCGCGAGATCATCGGGCAAATGCCCCTGGCTGATATTCTGGTTGGACGGGCAAAGATGGATGCGGATTTACAGAAGATCATCGATGATCGTACTACTCCTTGGGGAATATCTGTGCAAAGTGTAGAAATCAGGGATGTCATCATCCCGCGCGGTTTGGAAGACGCGATGTCACGCCAGGCGCAGGCTGAACGCGAACGTCAGGCACGCGTCATCCTGGGCGAATCGGAGAAGCAAATAGCCTCTTCGTTTGCGGAAGCAGCCGAAGCCTATATTAATAATCCAACCGCTCTCCATCTGCGCGGGATGAACATGCTCTTCGAAGGATTGAAAGAAAAAGGAGCCTTGGTCATTGTTCCGAGCAGTGCTGTGGAAACAATGAATCTGGGCGGTATCAGCGGCTTGGTATCTCTCGGGCAGAAACAGCTCGAAAATCAGCAATAAACTTATTGCGTTGTGAGATAGAAAATTTGTGATTACCCAATAATTCTATTGGTATTTTAAATATTCATTTCTATAGGAGAAACTACTCGAATGAAAAATTCCTTATTCACTCTATTAACCGGCTTTTTGCTCTTAAGTGTATTCCTGGTAGGTTGCGCCGCGGAATTGCCAAATCAAAGCGTCGAATCGCAACTTACGCCGCTGATTTTCTTACCTGGGATTGGAATGATCCTGGTTGGTTTGGGCTTTATGGTTTATGGCGTAAGGAAAGGGGGTTGGAAGTACTCACTTCTTGGAGCCCTTTTTTGGCTGGGTACAGTCGCGGTAAAATTTGCTTTTTCAATCTTCGCAAATGCGTTGATCTATAGATCTATAACAAATGCGTTGCCTGAACTGCCAGGAATAATTATTTTTTCGCTTTATATTGGTCTCTTAACCGGTGTAACCGAGGTGCTTATTACCTGGCTGGTATTGCGTTATACCAAGCTTGGAAAAGCTGTCTGGAGTAAAGCTCTGGCGTTCGGAGTCGGTTTTGGCGCTATCGAAGCACTCTTGCTGGGGATAGGTTCGCTGGTTGGGATGATTATGGCGTATACGATGCAAGGCCAGATTCCAGCCAGTGTCATGCCTTCTATACTGCAAGCCAATAATATAATCTACGGATTAGCACCCATCTCGGAGCGCTTTTTTACCATTTGGATTCATATCATTTGTAGTGTATTGCTCTTTTATGGAGCAAGCAATCACCAGTGGCGCTGGTTCTGGATATCCTTCGCTTTTAAATCTGCGATTGATGCTGTGGCGGGATATGCTCAGGTGAGTGGACAACTTCAGTCGTTGGCATTCATGTGGCTTATCGAAGCCATTGTGATTGTATTTGGTGTTATAGGTTGGTGGGGTACGAATCGAATTCAAGCCTGTTATCCTGTTGAAACGGAACCTGCTACACTTGTGATTGAACAGCATCCAGAAGATACCGAAAATAGCATCGATTCAGATGTAAGATAGCTTGACCCGATATTAGAAATTTGTCCATCCTACTTTTCCTTTATAACTGATTGCATCTGCATCCGCGGGTATTGGAGGGGATATCCTTTCTTATTCAATCTGTTTTTTCGTCTAAAAAACACAGTAAGGCTCATTTCATCGATGAGCCTTACTGTGTTTACTGAAATTCTATTGGATTTTTAGTGGAAATAGGATCAGCGTACGCGTTTTTTCGGGAGGTGTCTCGGGTGGATCGAAATAAAACTCGTAAGCAACGCCGGTAGATTCATAACCATGGTCTATAATAAATTCAGCCAGTTCATCGTATGCGGGAGCCATTTTATCATAGGCTCCGGTATAAAAACTGGTAGCTACTTTTCCCTCGGGCATTCTTCCGGGTTGAATTTCATCTTTGCCAGGTAAGGGTTTTGAGACCGGGAAACCCAGTTCGACGTCCAAATCCTGCATATCCATATTAAAATAGGCGACATAGGGCTCTCCTGCGAAGGGTTCTCCGATGGATTCTATATATTGGGTAATGGCTGAAAATGATTTTCCAATAACCTCTGGTAATTTTTCCACCGGCGTTCTGGTACGGATGGTCAAAGCTGGTTGAGGGGGATAAACCTTGATTTCACACGGGTAAAGCATATTTCCTCCTTTGGGTAAGAGATAATATAGAACGCATATTCTATATTATAGCATAATTACGGAGGGAATCAATAGGTTTTATGAATAATTCGCATTAATGATTTTTAAATTTCTTGGATGGGTAAGATAAAGTCATAAGGATAAGGAGCCAGGATTTCCGCCGAGCCATCTGGGCGAATATAGACACTATCTTCCAGTCGCACACCAATACTCTCTTCTGGATAATAGAGACCAGGCTCGATGGTCGTTACCATGCCAGCGGCTAAAGTATCTTTTACTTTGGAGTTGTTGATGTTATACCACGGCAATTCATGAATATTAAGTCCCAATCCATGTCCCAAGCTATGAACATAGCCATTAATTGTTTTTGGATCCTTTTTGACGGTAGGATGTCCGCGTTCCTCAAATAATTTGCAGGTTTGCTGCTGCAAATCGCCACAACTGACTCCAGCATGCACTTCGCACATGATGGTATTAAATACGGAATATACATCATTGTAAACCGCTTGCATCCGTTCAGAAGCGTACCCTAAACACCAGGTGCGGGTGAAGTCATAGAAATATCCGCCGCCGGATTCACAAGGGAAAATATCGAAAACGATCGTCTGCCCGAGTCGCAGGTAGTCAGTGTTAATGCCAGCCGAGTGGCATAAAGCAGAGTCATAGCCAATCGAAAAAATGGTTCCCTCAGGGTTTTCTGCGCCGCGTTCTGCTAACCAGAGGTTGATTCGGCTTTTGACGTCTCCGATGCTGAGAGGGGTTCCGTCTGTTGTGACAAGCACCCCATCCTTGGCTTTCTGGGAAGTCAGGAAATCAGCCACCATACCAACAACTGTTGTGGTTATCTTACCAACCCGGCGGATATGTTCGATTTCACCAGTGTCCTTGGTAATGCGGGCACGCAGCAGGGCACTATCTTCTTCTGATTCGCCTACCAGAATCAGCTCTGGCATTAATTTCTGTAATTCACTGAAGGTAGCATAAGCTTCACCCACAGCCGTTTTACCTGCTAATCCGATGCGTCCACGCGTGATCCCCATATCGGCGAACATAAGCTGATAACGCAGCGCATGTGCCTTGTTATGATCATTATCGGCTTGTTTCATTAAACCCTGCCAATCGTAGACTTTGTACTCTCTTGTTTTCAGACCAGTGCGGGCAGCCTCATCGCGCTCCATCGGATTACAAAAGAGCGTTGGCTCACCATCGCGCGGTTTGATAATATCAGCAGATGTGAGATTTGCACTTCCCCCGATGAAATAGACTAGATCAGGGTTTTGGAAGCCTGGTCCGGTTACGAGCAAGGCATCCAAATTTCGCTGCTTCATAATATTGTCAATATCAGATTTCATGAAATGTCTCCGTAATAATGATGCTTTCAGATGAGTGCGTTCCCGATTGCACGCAGTAAGTCAGTTTCTTGTTCAGGCAGAACAGTGCGCGGATCAAGAACGACACATTTTTCTTCAATTCGGGCGATGACAGGTGGTTGGTTAGTGCGCAGCCGTTCCATGAATCGTTTCGATTGTTTCGCTTCCAGAGCGAAGAGAAAAGTTGGTAATGTTTCGCCTGGTAGACTACCTCCGCCTACCGTCGAGGTGCCTGGGATGACAGTGCCGCATCCCAAAATTTGCACCCATTGTTCGGCTCTCGTTTTAATCTCCGCCGGCTTGAGGGCGATCATGCGCCAGACCGGGATTTTTTGTTCTGCTTCTCCTTTGAGGTAATGAAGCAATGTGGCGGAAAGCCCTGCCAGGCAGAGTTTATCGGCGCGTACCGCCCGCGCCAGAGGATGTTTCTTTAATTTCGTAATTAATTCGGCTCGACCAATGATGATTCCCACCTGAGGTCCGCCAAGTAATTTATCCCCGGAGAAGCATATTAAATCTGCGGCTGCATCCAATGAATCCTGAACACATGGCTCATATTCCATACCGTAAATGCTAGTATCCAACAACGTTCCAGAGCCGAGATCATCCATCACGGGGACACCTGCGGCATGCGCTGACCTAACAATCTCGGCTAAACTTGGTTCTTGCGTAAAGCCAGTGATCTTAAAATTAGAGCGATGGGCGCGCATGACCAGAGCGGTCGGCTCGCGCAGGGCATCTTCATAGTCGCTTAAATGCACGCGGTTGGTGGCACCGATTTCCACCAATTTAGCACCGGACTGTTTCATTACGTCGGGTATACGGAAACCACCGCCGATTTCCACCAATTGGCTGCGAGCGATGATTACCCGCCGCCGGTGCGCCAGAGCCATTAACCCCAGCAGCACGCTTGCGGCGTTATTGTTGACAACCAATGCCGCTTCAGCACCGGTGAGTTGTTGCAGCA
>JBAXBF010000270.1:0-4720 GCA_037142095.1 Chloroflexota bacterium | reverse complement strand
ACTTCACATTTACGGATATTTTCTTTGCGCGAGTACGGATTTATAATTCCGTACCTCTAAAATTAACCTTGACACATCGTCTTCTCTATTATATAATCAATGTAACAGTTACTCAATTGTTACATTATGAATACAAATTATTCCGACCTTGACGAAATTACGGCTGCCCGCATCGCGGAGTTGTTTCGCTCCTTCAGCGACACCACCCGGGTGCGGATATTGTCCGCCCTCTCCACCCGTGAGGTAAACGTTACCGAGCTTGCGCTCGCCGTTGGGATTTCCGAATCGGGCATCTCGCATCATCTGCGCGGCTTGCGCCAGATGCAGATTGTCGAGACGCGCCGCGACGGAAAAGAAGTCTATTACCGCATCGAGGATGAACATATCCTGGCACTTTTTCAGCAAGGCGTGAATCATATCAAAAATGGTTAAGCAACCGCGTTCCCCCATCGCCTTCGTGCCTTTGATCCTCTGTCTCTGTTTGGGCAGTCTGCTTTGTTTGGTACTCTTACCGGCTATCAGCCCATCTGTGATCGAGTTTTCCGCGCCCGATTCTGCGCATCCGCATCCTTTTAGCCATATCGATTTTGATCCAGATTTCTTTATCCTGTCAATCGTTGGTGCGGCAGTCATGGCTTTCGTATTTTCCAAAATGAGAATAATGAGCCTGAATTTACGTACCAGCACCCCGCCCCCCAATTCGCCCCCTCCTAAAAAAGCATAATTTAATCAAGTCCCATGCGACTAATCGACACCGACCTCTTGTTGTTGCAACGTTTTAGCGCATGCCCACCGTATTAAACGATCCGCTTGCTCTGATTTCGTATCCACCATAGGGTCTTTTATATACAGTTCAATCCTTTTCAATTATTTGGAGATACCTATGAAACAAACCGCCTTCGAAATTAATGCATTACAAGGCTTGAGCGATGAGGATGTCATCGCCCGCTTAGCCAGGGATGGTTATAACGAACTGCCATCCTCAGAAAAACGAACGCTCTTCCATATCCTCTTCGAGGTGATCCGCGAGCCGATGTTTCTCTTGTTGATCGCCTGCGGGACGCTCTACCTGCTGCTCGGCGATGTCCAGGAAGCCATGCTGCTGCTCGGCTTCGTCTTTGTCGTGATCGGGATCACGATTTACCAGGAACAGAAGACCGAGAAAGCCCTGGATGCTTTGCGGGATTTATCCAGCCCACGCGCGTTAGTCATCCGCAATGGCGCACAGCAGCGCATTGCCGGAAAGGATGTCGTGGCGGATGACATTATCTTGATTTCAGAAGGCGACCGCGTTCCCGCGGATGCCGTTTTATTGTCCTGCACCAACCTGAATGTGGACGAATCATTACTGACCGGCGAATCAGTCTCCGTGCGCAAAACTGCCTGGGATGGCGTCTCTGAAATGGGGCGTCCGGGCGGAGATGACTTGCCTTTTGTTTATTCAGGAACCATGGTGGTCAAAGGGCAGGCGATCGGTCAAGTCCGTTCAACCGGCGTGCGCACCGAGATGGGCAAGATTGGCAAAGCCCTGCAAACCCTGGAAACGGAAGACACCAACCTGCAAAAGCAGACCGGCATGATCGTGAAACGCTTCGCAACGGTAGGAATCATCTTATGTGTGATCGTGGTGGTCGTGTTCGGCATGACCCGCAATGATTGGTTGGGAGGCATTCTAGCAGGTATTACCCTGGCAATGGCGACCCTGCCGGAAGAATTTCCGGTGGTGATGACCATCTTCCTGGCATTGGGTGCCTGGCGCATCTCGCAACGCAAAGTGCTCACCCGCCGTATGTATGCCGTGGAGATGCTCGGCGCGGCGACGGTGTTGTGCACCGATAAAACCGGCACGCTGACCCTTAACCGCATGACGATCGTCAATGTGTGCATCAACAAACAGTATTATGATATCAGCATGCAGCAGGTGGCTCTGCCGGAAGAAGTGCACGAAGCGGTGGAATACAGCATTCTAGCCAGCCCGAGCGACCCTTTCGATCCGATGGAGAAAGCCATGCAGGAGTTGGGGGCTCGCACCTTGCTTAACACCGAACATCTGCACAGGGACTGGACTCTCCTGCATGAATACCCGCTTTCGGAAAAACTACTGGCGATGTCGCGGGTTTGGCAATCACCGGACGGGGAGGACCTGGTCATCGCTTCCAAAGGCGCGCCTGAAGCCATCGCCAATCTATGCCATGTTACCCCACAGCAGAGCTTAGAAATTAACGAATGTATTGAATCCTTGGCGAGTCAGGGTCTGCGCGTGATCGGGGTTGCCAAAGCCCTCTTCAAGAAAGAGGAGCTTCCTTCCGAACAGCATGACTTTGATTTCCAGATGGTCGGCTTGCTTGGGATTGCCGATCCCGTCCGCCCGGGTGTGCCGGAAGCGGTTCAGGAATGCTACACCGCCGGCATCCGCGTGATCATGATCACCGGCGACTACCCGGCAACCGCCCGCAGCATCGCCGCCCAAATCGGACTGAAACCGCTGGATGATATCATCACCGGTCCCGAACTGGAGAAGATGACTGAAGAAGAGCTGAGAAGGCGCATCAGCAAGACCTGCATCTTCGCCCGCGCTGTTCCCGAGCAAAAGCTGCGCATCGTTGCCGCCTTGAAAGCCAACGGGGAAGTGGTTGCCATGACAGGCGACGGGGTCAACGACGCGCCCGCCCTCAAAGCCGCCCATATCGGGATTGCGATGGGGGGACGCGGCACAGATGTTGCCCGCGAGTCCGGCGCCCTGGTGTTGTTGGATGATAACTTCGCATCGATTGTGTCCGCGGTGCGCATGGGACGCCGCATCTTTGACAATCTCAAAAAAGCGATGACCTTTATTTTCTCGGTCCATATCCCCATCGCAGGTATGTCGCTCATTCCGGTCCTGTTCAGGTGGCCACTGGCTTTGATGCCAATCCACATCGCCTTCCTGGAACTGATCATCGACCCAGCCTGTACCCTGGTATTCGAAATGGAGGAAGATGAAAAAGACATCATGCAGCGCAAACCGCGTGCCATCGGCGATCCGCTTTTTGGAAGGCAGATGGTCTTCAATGGGTTGATCCAGGGGCTGGGTGTGTTGGCGGTTGTCGCTTTGATTTATGGGCTGAGTCTCAATCAGGGTTACCCGGCTGAAAAAGCACGCTGGCTTTCATTCATCAGCCTCGTAATCGGGAATCTAGGCTTGATCTTTACCAACCGTTCCTGGACCCGCCCGATTCTGGCGACCTTGCGGATTCCCAATAAGGCGTTGTGGTGGGTAACCGGTGGAGCACTCGCGTTTTTAACCATCGTCAGCATCGTCCCCTATTTGAACACCTTGTTTGGCTTTGCCGCCTTTTGGACATGGGAGTTAGCGGCTTGTCTGGCGGCTGGTGGTTTCTCCATCCTGGTTTCGGAGAGTGTCAAACTGCCGGTGTTTCAGCGTTTATCTGCCAGACTACTTCGCCAACCCCAAAATACGGAACAAATTGGGTCATAAATCAAACAGGTATCAACAATAATTTGGAGACTAGATAAGGTATATGACCTCTCTTAACTTTCTTGCGTTTCGTGAAATATTGGCGCTGATTAATACTTGGGCAGTAGGGTTGATCTCAAGTATGGGATATCCAGGCTTGGCAACCGTAATGTTTCTGGAGAATGTGTTTCCGCCGATCCCTTCTGAAATTATCCTACCCCTGGCTGGGAGCATGACGATCTCCGGCAGGTTTTCCCTGCTCGGGATTACCCTGGTGGGGATGATCGGTTCGGTGGTCGGAGCATGGGTATTCTACGGTGTTGGTTATTGGTGGGATGAAAAACGCCTTCGATTTCTCATCCAACGCTTTGGAAAATGGCTGCTGTTATCCGAAGATGATTTAAATCGGGCGATTACATGGTTTCAGCGCCACGGGGATTGGATCGTCTTTTTAGCCAGGATGATCCCCATGGTTCGCAGCCTCATCTCGATCCCGGCTGGCTTGACGCGCATGAACTTTTTGCGCTTCACCCTCTTTACCGCCCTGGGAACGGCTTGTTGGAGTTTCTGCCTGGCTTTTGGCGGAAGATTATTAGGGGAGCATTGGACAGAAATTGACCTGTTACTATCTCAATATGAAGGGATTGTATTGGCAGCCCTGGGATTGGCTTGTGTTGTATTCGTGATGAAAAAGCTTAATAAAAATACGGCAAGCAGATAATGCTTAACAAAATATTCAAACTACAATTAAAAGGAGACATATAATGGATTTTCTAGAAGATATATTTGATTTTGGCGATCGGAAACACCGAAAACAAGGCGGGATGTTCGGAAGAAATGATCACAACGACCACCACGATAATCATGACGAGCATTACGACGATGATCATCGCCCAAATTACCCGCGCCAAAATGCCCAAGCATATCCTGCCCAAAATCCAGCCATGCCACAAAGCGGTGTATTCTGCACGCGCTGTTCAGCCCCGCTTGTAGCCGAAGCAAAATTCTGCCATCAATGCGGTCTCACGTTGGAAGTAAAAACAAACTGCGCCAGTTGCGGCACAAACCTGCCCGCTGGCGCGGTATTCTGCCCAAAATGCGGCTATAAATCGAGCTAATTTTTTGACCCTAAAGGTCTTCTTTTTGACCTTTAGGGTCTTTAGTGCCCATCCCCATTAACCAACCAAACCTTGTTCCCAAAACGTGATACGCCAAGGGTTTGGTAGGGGCGAAGCATCCGTCATAAGTCGACGATTAACCAGG
>JBAXBF010000269.1:0-4723 GCA_037142095.1 Chloroflexota bacterium | reverse complement strand
GAACTATTATCGCAAGCTTTTCGAGTATAGTACATCCACTATGATTTGTCAATTACGGGTAAAGAGTGTGTTGAAAAACGAAATTGGATTTGACCTTTTTTGAAAGAATTTAATACAATAAAGGGGGAGGCAGACATGGAATAAAGACGATATGTAGAAACAGGCAGTAGCTCATTTTTTGGAGAACACCTGTACCATCAAGTAGTACTCCATGAAAATTTTTTTCGGATTTTTAAGCAAATAATCGACTCGCAGCGTTTCACGTTGAAGCTGATCAAAATGTACAAAGGCAAAGGAGTATAGTGTATCCAATTATTAAGAAAATAAATGGTATCATATCAAAATGAAGGGGAAAGAAGTAGGAAAATTAAGCGATACCTAAAAATGAGATTTACTGGTAAACTAACGTGACAATGATAGACAACCCAGTTCGGTTATACCTTCTTTAATAAACCGTTTGCACACATTTGCTACTGTCAAGGGGACTACATCAAAGGCTTGACAGATTTTTTCGGATATCCCGTTTACTCCACTCTCACTACAATCCGATTTGAGTAAGATTTGGTCATGTTTCAGTGTGCGAGCTGGTGGAATTCCGAATGATAGCATTCGTTCAAGTTATTGTCGTTCTTCAGTGCTTAGTTTGATAAGGTATTTCTGATTAATTCTTTATTCCTTTTTTTTTTCCTTCCTAAAGAGCAAGATATTTATCAGAATTCAAGATCAGACTTGACAGACTGCTAGTTCCTTAGCGGTTTCCCCGTATCGAGCATATATTTTATTCGAACCTGGGTACGTTCCTCTCCACATAGTGACATGAATGCCTCGCGTTCTAAGTCCAAAAAATGTTGTTCATCCACCCAGGTTGGAGATATCAAATTACCACCAGATAAAACATATGCTAATTTATTAAAGATCACAGCATCGTATTCACTAATTTGATTCATCTCTTTCAACATTAAGATTTTTGCGCCTAATGCTTCCCCCATATGTTGCCCGGCAGCATAGAGTTTCTCTGATTTTTGCGGATAATAACCCGTACCTGCCAAATGTAAAACTTCACGCTTTGATTCAAAGATAAGGTGATCTCTGTTAAATACAATCCGATCCACTTCTTGGAGTAATCTCATTTTTTTAGCTTCGAATGCGCTGGCAGAAATTTCCGCTTTACCTATACGCATAAGCGCCTGCTGCAAGAAAGGAAGGGCGTCCACATTTGGTGTATACATTGGGGGATTAATCATTCGGCGTACCATCTCCTTCGTACCGCCGCCGGCAGGTATAAGACCTACTCGAGATTCAACCAGACCGATAGACAGTTCCGAGGCTGCAACCACCCGATTACCATGCATCACGATTTCTGCTCCCCCGCCTAAAGCCATTCCGACCGGAGCAACCACGATTGGTTTTGGAAAACATCGCATACGCATATTAATTTTCTGAAAATTCTCCAAGAATCTTTCAATATCGCTCCATCTTTTATCTCTGGCAGCAGACAGGAAGAATAAAATATTTGCACCAGCACAGAAATTATCAGCATCATTGCCAATTACCAAACCCTCATAATCTTCTTTTTCCACTTTATCCAAAGCATCTTTAAGAACCGTCAAGGTATTTTCGTCCAGCGCATTGACTTTCGTATGAAATTCAAAGCAAACAACACCATCTCCAATGTTGATAACTGATGCACTAGAATTAGAAGAAATAATCCTATCAGCAGCATTTTTTATGTTCTTGAGTAAAATCTGGTTTGGAGAAGGTTCGATGGGTTTATAATTTCCATCCGGGACATGGAATACACCTATCTTACGGTTCCCTTCATATTGGTAAAATGTCTCTCTCCCCGTTTCAATCATCTTTTCTACCCAGAGAGCAGGCAAAAAGCCAGCTCGTCGCATTTTTTCTATTGTTTCCTTTACACCAAGTTCATCCCACAATTCAAATGGACCTATCTCATGTGCAAATCCCCAGCGAATAGCATCATCCAGCGACTTGGGTGTATCTGCAATCTCTGGAATAACTAAAGATGCATAAGCCAAAAATTGATATATGACTGACCGGATAAATTCTGCTCCTTGATCTTCACCCGCAAGTAAGACATGCAACCTATCTGACAGTTTATTGATATTTGATACGTTAGAAACTGAACCATATTGGATTTTTTTCGGTAATTCATACTGCATCGTCTGCACATTCAAAGCTAAAAATTCTTTTTTGCCATCCGGATGTGTAATCGTTTTATAAAAACCCGCCTTGGTTTTGTTACCAAGCAATTTTTTCTCTCTCATCACAGCAAGTAATGCATTCATACGATCAGAAGAAAGATAAGGTTGGATAAAAGTATCATGTGGAATCATCGGAAATAAGTTGTGATTGATAAGATCCATCACGTCGATTCCGACTAGATCTAATAAACGGAAAGTAGCTGTCTTGGGACGACCAATAAGTGATCCAGTTAATGCGTCAACTTCATCAACTGAATAACCTTTTTGCAGAGAATAGTCAAGGATAAAAGCGGTCATACCAGCAAATATTCGGTTAGCGATAAAATTTGGAGTATCTTTACAGAGTACTATACCTTTACCTAGTCGATATTCGCCAAACCATGAGATATATTGTGTAATTTCGGGTTTTGTATCATTGGTTGGAATGACTTCTAATAGTTTAAGGTAACGTGGAGGATTAAAAAAATGAGTCCCAAGAAAATGTTTACGAAATTCCCCAGAACATTCCTCTGATATTGCAGCAATGGGAATGCCAGAAGTATTCGAACTGATAATTGAATGAGGGGAACGGATTTTGTCAATTCGCGCCATAAGATCACGTTTGATTTGTAGATCTTCTACAACTGCTTCTATTACCCAATCTGCATCACTGATTGAGTAAAAATCATCTTCTAAATTCCCCAGTGTTAATAATCGAGCAATCTCACTACTCATCATACCCGGCGGATGAGTATTGAGCATTCTATTGTATCCCTCTGTAACTATTGCATTACGAACAGCTTTATCCTGTAAGGATATTCCAACGGCTTCCTGTTCGGGTGTAAGTTTAGATGATGCTATATCCAGAAGTGTTACAAGAACCCCCGCATTCGCAAAATGGGCAGCAATAGCTGCTCCCATCGTACCTGCACCAATAACGACCGCTTTATGGATGTTATACCTCATCTTAGGTACCTCTGAAATTATATAATCTCAATTATTTTCTCTCTCGTCCAAGTGACTCTGTTGCAGTCAAGAGCCATTCTTGGCCATAAAAGACGGACCGCACCTGCATATTCAGTAAAAATACTAAAATTATAATATCCAATAACACTAAAATAGCATAAGCACAAATCAGAGACAAACCTATCATACCTAATTGCAACCCATTATCAGGCAGCATTGAAAATCCACTTGCAATACCACCAATTACACTGAATAGACCTGCGATAACACCAAAAAGCGCTAAAAATATCCCCCACATACGCGCTGAATTTTTAAAACGAAGTAACCCTATCCCAGTAATTAAATATGCAATCGTCAACATCGCACCAGTGACCGTCCCTAAGAAAGGCAAAAAAAGGTTTTGTATACTCCCATTTGCCGCACCCGACCAGATTGGAAAAATGGAATACACAATAATTGCCAATGTCCCCAGCAAAGACGCAACTGCCAAAAGAAAATGATATGCAGCGATCAGGGAAACGCCATCTCGCACACCTCTTTCAGATAACTCTATCGTTAAATTCATCTTGTTACTCCCATTACTTAACCAAAAATCGATTTCAGATTATAACATGACTAGTTGATTCTATTATTGGCCAGAAGAAGATACTTTCTGTAATAAATATTTTATTTTGATTCGAGATATTTTTCATATGCTGTAATAATATCCATCGGATTAAAATGTTGATATGTCCAACTAGTACGCCAATAGACATAATTGCTTTTTTCTTCTTCAGTTGCATCTAAGTCAAAAAAGCCCATAACAGGAAACCAACCACCTGGAGGACCATAACGGGTTTCAAAATGGAGGTGGGAAACATTTGTACCTGTACTACCAACTTCACCAATTATGTCTCCACATCCAACGGTTTGTCCCATCACTACGGCAGGGGTATTTTTCATATGAGCATATAAATGGTATAAAGATTTCTGTGGTGTAATAGAGAATACACCGGCTAAATCTTTTGCAACATCCTTATAACCTGTCTCTACAATTACCATATTCCCGTAGGGTGCACGGTTTTTTATTACACTTACAACTCTACCTGGTAAGATAGAATTAACGGAGACCCCTTCAATCGATTGTTTCTCACCGCGGTTGTAATATGCAAAGTCCACTCCTTCATGACGATCATCACTTCCAGGTGGAGGTCCTGTATATGGCGCCGAGACAATATCTACCAGCTCATAAATTGTTATTCCACCCAATGGGGAACACATTTGCGAAGCAGATTGGACCCAAGGAAAAAGAGGAATCGGTGTAACTGTATCCATACCAACCAGTGTTGGAGTCGGCAATATTATTGTAGCTGCTGTAGCAGTTTTTGTCGCTGTGGGCGTTTCAGTTGCCATCCGCGTCGCCGTTTCAGTGGGGATTGGCGTCATAGTAAGGGTATTGGTGAGAGTTGAGGTACTGATTGGCGATGAAGTATGAGTAGGGGTTAGAGTTAAAGTTATTGTTGTTGTTGGAGTCAAAGTACTGGTTGTTGTTGGAGTCAAAGTACTGGTTGTTG
>JBAXBF010000268.1:0-4776 GCA_037142095.1 Chloroflexota bacterium | reverse complement strand
CCGGCATGGGGGGCACCCGCTAGCCCTGCTGTATAAGCATAATCGAAGGCTTCTTGGAAAAGCTCTGGCGGATTGCCGATTTCTGCTCCTCCTAATCCCAACGCTATGATCCCGTCGTCTTTATGTTTGACAGCCCATTCAGCGACAAGCATGCTGTGTTCGATGGGGCGAATTTGACGTGAGATATCGGGCGCCAGATTCATCGTTACCCCCAGATTTGTTTTTGCCCAGGTGTGTGCTTTCTGGATTGCAGTCCATTGATCTTCAAAAGAGATATGTTCGCGGTGCGAATAAGGTGTGAAAATAAGCTCGCTATAACGAATATTCTGGCGGGCTTGACCCTTCAGAAAATCAAGTGTGATCAATTCCATGTCGGCTGGCGTGCGTACACAATCACAGATGGTGAGATATACCTCAACAAAATGGGAAAAATCTTTGAACACATACCAATTGCGCAGCTCTGCGACTGAACGAGCAGGTAGTGTTACATGATTTCGCTCTGCAAGAGCAAGTAATGTTTCTGGTTGGATGGAACCTTCAAGGTGAACATGGAGCTCCACTTTTGGCATGCGTTGAATAAATCTCTCAATGGACATTTTTTCTCCTTAAGGTTTAAGATGAAATAATCCTACAATCTTGGAAATACCGATCTAAACCATGATTATTTTTTTACAGCATCTAAAAATACTTCCAACAACGTTTTTTCCATCGGTTCGGCAATCAGAAATCCTTGAATGTAATCACATCCAAGATCTATTAATAAACTATATTGTTCGCGCTTTTCGACACCTTCTGCAACTACTTTTATCTTCAACTCTCTCGCCAGAGCAATGATTGTGCGCACAACTTCATAATCAAAGGTGTCTTCTGAAGATTCATTCAAACGACTGATAAAAGAGCGGTCGATTTTTAAGGCATCAATCGGTAATTGGTGAAGATAAGAAAGGGATGAATATCCCTTCCCAAAATCATCAATTTGCACTTGTACCCCTAAACTCCGCAGTTGTTCCAGAACCCGGATAATAGCTTCTGGGTCTTCGATGAGTAAATTTTCTGTGATTTCCAATTTTAAGCATTGGGGTGGTAGTCCACTTTCTAATAAGATCTGTTTGACTTGCAGAAAAATATCCGTTTGCGAAAATTGGCGGGCGGAAACGTTGACACTCATCGTACGCAACAGATTACTCGGATAAGTTATATTCCATGTTTGAGCCTGATGGCAGGCTTCACGAAGAGCCCATTCGCCTAATTCGACAATTAATCCTGTCTCCTCAGCGATTGGAATAAACACGTTTGGAGAAATAATCCCTTTTTTGGGGTGTTTCCAACGAGCTAAAGCCTCAAAACCCATGACTTTTCCATTTTCGAGGGAGACAATCGGTTGGTAATATAGGAGCATTTCACGGGCACCGGTTTGTTTCTTCAGTGCATAGTGTAAGTCATTTTCGAGTTCAAGACGTGCTAAAACATTATCACGCATACTAATGTCAAAAATCTTATAGCAAGACTTTCCGTGGGATTTGGCTTGATACATGGCAATATCAGCATCCCTTAAAATGTCTTCAGCAGATTCATCATCGGCGTGATTAAGACGAATACCAATACTGGTTGAGATAGAAACATGACGTCCTTCTATTTCGATAGAGTCTTCCAACGCGTTCAAAACTCGCTCTACCACATCCTGTACACCGGTAGTATCAATAACATCTTCCAGCAATATTACAAATTCGTCTCCACCGATACGGCCAATTGTATCAATGGAACGTATATACTCTTGAAGTCTGCGAGCGATCTCGACAAGTACCAAATCTCCCTTTGAATGTCCCAGGCTGTCATTGATATTCTTAAAATTATCAAGATCAATATAAAGCAGAGCAAACTTGAAGTCTGGGTAACGATGAGCGCGTTGGCAAGCTCGTTCTATCCGATCACTTAACAAAGCCCGGTTGGATAAACCGGTTAGGACGTCATGCAAAGAATCATAAAGCAATTGTTCTTCAAAATGCTTGCGCTCCGTAATATCTGAGAATGAACCAACCATCCGGATCGGTTTTCCGCTTTCATCAAAGATTGCCATTCCGCGCACCAATACCCAAATATAGGAGCCATTTTTATGTTTCAGGCGGTGTTCATTGCTAAAATCAGTCTTTCCGCTGCTCAAACAGGTATCCAATTCAGTTCGTATCTGATTCAGGTCGTCGGGATGAACAAGGGAAAACCAAGCTTCAAGGTCTGTGTCCAGCTCATTTTCATCATAACCAAACATATTTTTCCAGCGTGGTGAATAATAGACGATATTGGCGATGATATTCCAATCCCAAATTCCATCATAAGTGCTGCGTTCGGCAAGTGCATATCGTTCTTGACTGGCGGCTAATTCGGCTGTGCGCTCCAATACGCGTTGTTCCAGATCTTCATTGCTCTTGCGTAAGATATTTTCTATCTTTATTTGATCGCTGGCATCCCGAAGCATGATTAATTTACCAAGGGTACGCCCATTTTCACCCATTAAAAGGGAAATGATTAGATCATAAACATGCTCTTCCTGTTTTTCATCGAGCAGGATAATTTGCCTGTGGATTTCTCCGGGTGAGCTTGTTTCAAGAATATCCTGACCAAGAGGGGGGAAATTTGTATGAATCTCTTCTACTGGCTTTCCTAATACATCTTCTAGCTGTTTGTTGAAAAGACGCTCTGCCTTATGATTGAGGTCAGCAACAAGGTTAGAAGGATCGAGGACAATCACCGCATCCTCAATAAAGTCCATCAATTTATCGCGAGCGACTGGTACTAGTTCAAGGAAGTTAAAACGAAATAAACCCCAGGCAAGCACCACAACTGTCAATGCAAAACTGAATACCGTCAGGTCTAGTTTTGTAAATGAGTTCGGGATGAAAATGTATATAATATTTGCTATCCAAGGAATAAAAAGAACGAAAAGCAAGATAGTCCGTTGAACACGAAATAGCTGTTTCTGCCGGAGGATTTCAAAAACGAGCAGCATCATACTTACGAGAAGTAATATATAGTTATATGCTGTTGATAACCAAAAAATTGGACCCCGGCTGAATTTGATAATCAGGAGTTCGCCTTCGTGGCTTACGCTATATGTTCCCAAGAAAAGTTTATGATATTGATTTGTCCAGATGAGAATCAGTGTTATCACAGGCATAATGGATAGTAAAAAAATATTTTGCCGTGATAACCAATTCATCCTCTTTTTATAACTCATCACGAAGACGAACCATAGTCCCGGAATGGAAAGAATCGCAATATATTCCAGGTTGATCCATATAATGGCAGATGGAAAATCGTCAGAAAGCAATTCAAAAGTATAAAAGAACGCCCATGCTCCTATGGCGATCATTAATATACCGAACGGTTGGGCACCGGGGAATAAATGCCGGCGCAAAGTATAGAGCGCCAATGCCCATGTCAAAGCACTGACCATCAGGAATGGGAAGAGTGATAAACTCGTAAGAGACATCGAAGTTATGCCCTATAAACAGTTAGAGAAAAAAAGAGGCAAAATATTACCGTCATACACTCTTAGGAACACCTTCCCATTCTTCTCGAAGAATGCCCATGAGGATCGTATCCCAAACTTGGTCCCCTACCTTCTGGTTCTTGCGTAAAACACCTTCTTGGATCAAGCCTGCTCGCCGGTAACATTCGACTGCAGGCGTATTAAAGCTATAGACCCGCAAATCGATACGGCGTAGCTTTAAGTCATCAAATCCTATCTTAAGAATTTGTTCTACCATGGCGTGACAAAAGCGTTTGCCACGCTGAGATGGATCAATAAATACGCGGCAAATTGAACCTGTACCATTTGTGCGGTTAATCATTCCAAGTTCAATATGCCCTACTCGTTGTTCTATATCATCTAAAACGGTAAAAATCAAACGAGAGGGGTTATTTTCCTGGCTTTGCTGGAAATATTCCTGTAGTTGGTTCTCATCGAGTGGATAATGGAACATTAATGCTCCCGCCCATTGTACTAACAGGGATGGGGAATCTATCCAGCTTATGAGCCGGGAGAAATCAACCGGCGTGAATGGAATAAGTTTAATCATTATTTTGGGGTTTTGATGAATATTCCGTGGCGATATTCATCGAACGCCAATTGAATTTCTTCGTTCGTATTCATAACAATTGGTCCATACCAGGCTACAGATTCTTTGATTGGATTACCAGATATCAAGATAAAGCGTACACCTTCAGTTTGATCGGCTTTGATACTGATTCTATCACCATCCCGGAATAGTACCAGATGATCTTTCGGAATGGTTTTGTTTTCGTTGAGACCGAATGCAGCACTTCCTTGAAAAACATAAGCGAATGCGTTGAAACCAGGTTTAATGGGGTGTTCAAATACCACACCTGGATTTAAACTGACATCAAGATATTCCACCTCGGTGATCAAATCTTGAACAGGACCACGGGTTCCATTCACTTCTCCACTGATGATCCGAATTGTCGTACCGTTTGTGGGTGAGACCAGCGGAAGTTGATCTTTATTAATCCCACGGTAACGAGGATCCATCATTTTATGAGATGAAGGCAAGTTTACCCACAACTGGAATCCCATCATTGTTCCATTCGTTTGTTCGGGCATTTCTTGATGGATGATACCGCTGCCAGCCGTCATCCACTGCACATCCCCTGAATGGATCACTCCCGAGTTACCAATGCTGTCTCCATGCTGTACTGCCCCACTAATCATGTAAGTAACTGTCTCAATACCGCGATGGGGATGCCAGGGAAAACCAGCCA
>JBAXBF010000267.1:0-4781 GCA_037142095.1 Chloroflexota bacterium | reverse complement strand
TTCTCCGGTATGAAAAGATGCCTGGGCACTTCAGCCATTGCTTCCAGCACGCGTTTATCATGAATATCGCGTGCTAAAAGGTGTTCTCGAATCATGCGCTGGCGCAGGGTATCGTACATAGGCTAAACCATCTTTGGTACCTTTCAGTATAACTATTTGTGCAAAGGAAATCAATAGAAAAAAATAAGGAAGAGCGGAGGACGTTCCACGTTCTCTTCAGACTTGTCTCAACTCATCAGACTGAGCAGTAACAACATACGACGATTTACCCATTCATATAAATAATTTCTGTCTCCCGGCATTTTCTTTTCGTTTGGTCAATCTCGCTAAGTTCATACCTCGAATCGGGTTTTTGGAAGATGTCTAAACCGCGATCAGTGATAATTTTCCATCCGTTATCCGCTTCAATTCCACGTCGATGAACGGTCTGACTAAAATCATAACTGAGTTCAACACCATGATTAACTACATTGGACTTGATCTCGTCTAACTTCTTACTGATTTCTCTTTCCTGGTAAGCATCATCGGCGGATGTTGTCAAGGATAGATGGACAGGTCCTTCGGACGTATCAATTATCCCAATGAAAGAAATAAAATTGCGAATCTGATATTCTAATCTTACATAAGGATCGATAACCTTAATCGACCTGGCGCCTTTCAGATATGAGGCAAATAAATTTTGATAACTATATCCAGATTCATCTTCTTTTATCTGGATTGTATTCGGAGTAAGACTTTGCTCATCAGTCCCCAATGAACTCATGGTCATTCGAATTGGCAAGTCGGCAATCTCATCAGGATGAATTTCTTCGGATTCAGATGGTAATTCAACAGATTGAATCTGAATATTATCTGGGTCGACATAACTGATAGCTCTGTGAGTCTTTTGAAAATCATCTGGATATATTGACCGCATGGTTATTGGCAGATACTCCCGATCTAGTTTACAAAGTTCATCGCGAACGCGCTGCCGAAATTCAATGGCAGGATTGACACAATAGTGATAGAAGTCCTGTTCTGATGGTTGTTTATCTGGAAACAATATCTTCAATAATCCAGTAGCACCCGATTCTACGTTTTTGCTGTCGCGCATATCATCACAATTTTCTACATGCATATTGGTTTTTACAAAATCCCGGTAACTGATGTCCGCGCGCAACATGTGAAGAATTTCTCCAAATATGTCCCCTTTAAGACCGAGGCATATTGATGGCGTATCCTTACTGATACGAGGTAAGTCCCAACCTGGCAACAGTCCTGAGAATCGATCTAAAAAGGCTGTTTCTCGCAAGAAATTGGGAAAATCACGGAATAGACCAATCGTTTCATGAAGAGGTCGTTTGTTTTCGTCCAGTTCAATGTTAGCTAATATGACGATGCCAGCTTCAGCCGTTATGGAACCAGCACTTCCTCTGCCAAAACGACCGGCTTCCAAATAAGACTTTAACAAAGCGGTTAATTCTCCTGACTTATCTCCCTTCACTTTCTGCGCTTCGTCAATCACAACACTATCAAAACGTGTGATGAGTCCCGGTGTTTTCCGTGAGTCATTGTAGAAAAGCACAGGAGCAGAGATAGCACCAGATCGGACAGATACATATCTTGACATATTCTCAAAAACGAAACTCTTACCCGTCGCCTTGGGAGCCAATTCGATCAGATTAAACCTGGGTTCGACCATCGGGATGAGACGGCTGATGAGTAACAACTTCTGTCGTTCGCTATAGATGCGGTGATTAAAGCCCATCGAATTAACGATTAAGTTGATCCATTCTTGAGTTGTAAATTCTTTGCGCCGTGAAATGAAAAACTCCAGATCGAGACTGGCAAGTTGGAATGGCGTAAATGCTCGCAAAATAACTTGTCCGGGTCCATTTCCAGTAGGTGGAGCGTAAGATAAAGTTCCAACCCCCCATAATCCACTACTGAGCAGCATTTCATTATCTCGCACGATGTTAGGAGGGATTGAGGCTTTACTTTCATCAAGAAAGGGGATGATTAAATGCCGGTCACCTTTAGCCAGGTCTACATACACAGAATAATCGTCTAGCAGCTTAACATCATTTTGCTCATAAAGACGATTTTTGATCGTTTCTCGATCGCTTTTATCGGGTACATATTTTCGAACGAAATCGGCTATCTTAGTGCGCGCATCATCCATTAAATCGGGAGAATCGCCCACATAATTAGCAACGATCCATTCTCGGACATAAACAGGAATGGCGCGGCTGCCGAACCCTGCCTTACGGGCAAAGGATTTGTTAATAATCAGAGAACCAAAATGGTCAAGCGCTTTTTGTTCGAATGTTTCCATGTTTCACCTGTTATAGGTCATCAAGATTGAAGCGAGTTTTCATTAGAGCACCATATTTTACTGGCGTTTCAACTATTTGTTCGTGTTCTTGTTCATTAAACTTAAAGGTCAGACGCATTTGGAGTCTATCTTCTGTTTCATCCGCACTGGAAGGACAGCGCACTTTAATATGTACAGCATTGCGCTGTAGTTTCTGAATTTCATCAATTATAACTGGGCTGGCTTCAAGATTGGCACTGAGTATCTCAAGGGTAAGGTGTTCTATCGGGTAACTATTATGATTGGTAATTTCTAACGTTAAATCCAATCTAGTACCGATAATGATTTTATTTGGCTCGATGATGGTAACCAAAAGAGGACGTGGTGCGATCATAAATGGGTGATAGATTGCAATTGGTACAATCGTCTCCTCGGGTGTCAATCCACCGTGAATATATGCCGAGTCATTGGTTGGCAAAAAACGGTATAACCGTCTGGCTACCAGATAATTTTGCGGTACGGGGAATTGTGTACGTTTGAAGAGGTAGCAGTCATACTCTACTTGTTGCGAGAGTTTGACCGCTTCCTCATCGGAGATAACCAGATAGCGATGATGTTCGTCCACGGCATGCTTTTTATAAAATCCATTGTCAAGCACATTGACAGTTTGACTGGGAATACGTGTGGATCCGTGGTCAGCCATAAAGATGACCATCAAATCTCGTTCTGCCCCGAGGCGGTAAGCAAAGGCACGGATATCCTGTGCGAGTGCTACCATGTAAAACTGCACGGACTGGCGATGTGTAATTCCGGTATGGCTGTCCGGTTGATGCAACACTAGATCAACCGGCAGGTAATTTAGAAAATATACGTCATGCCGGCGATCAGCGACCCGACGCAATTCCATAATATTGGCAAGATAACTCACCTTTTTTCCCAATTTAGATTGCCATGTGGATTGAATGGCATCAGAGTAAAGACCGTCAAACGGTTCAAAGTGCCCAGTGATGATACACTTTTTACTCACTTCGGTGAATGTGGGCAGCATGGAGATACCGTATTGCATATCCTGTTCGTAAAATCCTTGTTGGCGAAGCTGCTGCTGCAAAATTGGATAGTATTTCAGGTTGAAGTTATCCATCATCACCACCAGAACAGGTCCTTTGTGGTCTTTCATTTTCTCTTTGAGATTAAGCACAGCTTTCCATGCCATACGGTTGGAATGATATAGCAATTCCCCATAATGGGAAAACAACCAATCAGCATATTTCCCTGCCACTTCGCCAATTTCATCGTCCAACTGCAGCGTGTTTTCCAACCAGAAACGGTAGGGTAAATATTCCTGCACCGCCCAATGCAGCCATTGATCCACATCCCAATCCTCCTGCGGGGAAGAGGGCTCGGGAACAGAGATTAATAAATCGAGGTCATTCAGTTCTTGAGCAATGTGCGGTTGGCTTTGCAGATAACTGAACTTTCGCAACACACGTTCGACCTGGCGGTGGGTGATTTCCATCTTGCCAGACCGAAGCAGGTCAACGACCGTCCGCATTTCCTCTTCCAGATAGCCAGAAGTTTGTTCTAATAGTTCATCAAACGCTGAAATTGGGTCGTTTTGTGAAATCATCTGTCGGATATATAAACGGATTTCAGCCAGTGTTTTCTCATTTTCACGGATGATGATCGGCACGCGGCGCAAGTCAAGACTGAGCTGCGAAATCTCTCGATAAACGTGTCCAAAAACGCGTATTCCCAATTCATCAGGATAAGTGCGCAGCAATTTTAGCGCAGATAGATTGCGGATATATATTTCAGGCGACTGTTCCAACCATTTCAAAAGTTGTAATTCAGCATTCTGCCCCTGCAACCCAGCGGACAGACGACGATAACGGTGCTGCAGAATATTTTTTATAAGCGGTCTTTTCAAAGCCGCCTGCCATTGTTCAGGTTCATAGGCGGCAATGATTTCCGTGACCCGCGCAACCGTATCCGATTTGTTCAGGAAGTTTCCAAAGAAAACATCCATGATGTAATCTTCAAAAGTTAATTGTCCTGAAGCCGGGATATTGAGATCCAACAAACCAGAATCGATCATATCCTTTTCGGTAAATTCCTCAGGAATAGGAAGCCCGATTCTTCCTTCAAGGAAACTTCGTACCGTAAAGGTATTGAATAGAATCCGGTCTTGTCCATAGCGCAACGCCATGATTTTTAACCAACCTGCCACTTTGCGGTTATGGACGCGCACACGCAGCGAATCATTGGTTTGAATTGCCTTTAGAATACGCCGATAACCAGCGATGTATTCGTCAGTGCTATCGATGGTTAGATCTGCTGGAACGCTCGAAATACCCAAATCTGCAGGAATGGATGTGATAGAAATCACTGCGCTTTTCCTTTTTTTCCTAAGGAAGTATCCAATAATAAATTCCGTACTTTAGAAACAGAAATCAGGTGCACAGATTAGCCGATGATCTCGAATAAATCG
>JBAXBF010000266.1:0-4799 GCA_037142095.1 Chloroflexota bacterium | reverse complement strand
ATGATTTTCCAACAGCCACAGAGTAGTCTCAATCCTGTCTTTAAGGTGGGAGACCAGGTAGCAGAAGTTTTTCAAATTCACCAAAGATTGAATAAAAAAGAATCATGGGAGAAAGCAGTTGATTTATTTCAACTAGTAGGTATCCCGGATCCGCAAAAAAAAGCACATGCTTATCCTCATGAAATGTCTGGAGGACAAGCGCAACGTGTCATGATTGCAATGGCGCTTGCCCTTAAACCGCAACTATTGATAGCAGATGAACCAACAACTGCATTAGACGTAACCATTCAGGCGCAAATTCTTGACTTGATGCGAGAGTTACGTGAAAAGATGGGAACAGCGGTAATCTTAATAACGCATGATTTGGGGATTATTGCTGAGTTAGCAGATCGTGTAGCTGTCATGTATGCTGGGCGAATTATTGAAGAAGCTGATGTTAAAACGTTATTTTCTCGACCTCTTCATCCTTATACGCAAGGATTATTAGCATCTATCCCGGTCTTGGGTAAAATCACCGAACAATTGGAAGTTATTCCGGGAACGGTACCAAATCTAATAAATCTTCCCCCAGGATGTAGATTTGCTCCACGTTGTATGGCTCGTTTAGAACAAGATATCTCAGTTTGTACAGAACTTGAACCTGACCTATTAGAAGAATCACCTCATCATACAGTTCGATGTTGGTTATATCAACATTCTGAAGATAGCCAAATACCGTTGGATAGTGAAAAATTAGAATTAGGACGACAATAAATGAGGTGGGAGAAATAAATTATGGAAATGATGCAAGAAAACAATAAATCCAACGGAACAAAAGAAGAATTAATTCGCGTAGAAAATCTGTATAAGTACTTTCCTGTACATGGGGGTGTTTTTCAAAGAGTAATTGCATGGGTAAAGGCTGTCGAAGATGTGAGTTTTTTTATTTATAAAGGAGAAACATTGGGTCTCGTGGGTGAGTCGGGTTGTGGAAAAACGACAGTCGGGCGTGCTATGTTGCGCTTGGTAGAACCTACGAAAGGCTCAATTAAATTTGAAGGTACAGATTTACTGAATTTAAAGGGACGGGAAATGAAAGCTATGCGTCGTAATATGCAAATCATCTTTCAGGATCCTTATGCATCCCTTGATCCACGAGTACCTATCGGCGAATCCATTGCTGAAGGACTGAAAATACATAATATTGGTACAGCTAAAGATCGGTTTGATATAGTTCAGGAAATGTTATGTAAAGTTGGGATGGAAGATTATCATGCTCGCCGTTATCCACATGAGTTTTCTGGAGGTCAGCGCCAAAGAATAGGAATTGCACGTGCATTGGCACTGCGTCCGAAGTTTATCATTGCAGATGAACCCGTATCAGCTCTAGATGTGTCTATTCAAGCGCAAGTGCTTAATATTCTCAAAGATCTACAGAAAGATTTTGGTCTGACATATTTGTTTGTTGCCCATAACTTGAGCGTTGTAGAACATATTTCTGATCGGGTTGCGGTGATGTATCTAGGTAAGATTGTCGAACTGGCTTCAAGAGAAGATCTTTATCGGGAACCTTTACACCCATATACCAAAGCTTTGATGTCAGCCATCCCTATCCCGGATCCTACAATTACACGAGATCGAATTATCCTCCAAGGAGATGTGCCCAGCCCATTAAACCCGCCTTTAGGATGCCGGTTTCATCCGCGTTGTGCAGTGGCAATTGATCGTTGTAAAGTCGATGAACCGGTATTCGAAGAGATATTACCTGGACATTCCTGCGCTTGTTGGATAGCAAAATAGGTTGCATAAATTATATGAGCGAGATATAATTAAAGAAGAATAATATACATAACCTTCGGGGCAGGGTGAGTGGCGCATGCGAACGCTGCAATTCCTGATCGGCGGTAAAGCCCGCAAGCGCGATAAGCGTATGATTCGGTGAAACTCCGATGCCGACGGTATAGTCCGGATGAAAGAAGGTGTTTTTTCCTGCCAATTAGGCGGTCTATTTTGAATGGAACCCTATTGCCCCGAAGGTTAAGTGCTTTCGGTTTTTTGTTTATATGGGTATAGGTAAAATATTATTTATGGAAGCTAATATTGGCATTTCTCGAATTGCACAGCGTGTTCATTCTCTCCATAACGCAATAACTCCTAAAGACATTTTTTCAAATTTGAAAAAAGTACTTCGAAAGATATCCCGATACCGCCTGATATTATTGTTATTTTCAATGATATTAACAATTGTGGTGTGGGAGGGATTGGTATTTCTCTTCAATTTACCACCATTTATTTTACCTTCGCCCTTATTAGTTTTTCAACGATTTGGGCAAGTTATCTTGGATGGAAGTTTATTCACGCATATATTCATTACATTGGGAGAAATATTATTAGGATTGTTCTTTGGCGTTCTAACTGCCACTATCTTAGGATATTTTTTGTCACGATCAATGATTATTGAACAGATTATTGGTCCGTATATCGTGGCAAGCCAGGCGATCCCAACCATTGCAATTGCTCCACTCTTGATTATCTGGTTTGGTCCTGGTATATTTTCAAAAATATTGATTTGTGCTTTGACTGTCTTCTTTCCGATATTAATTAATACCATTGTAGGATTGCGTTCTGTTCCGACTAAACTATATGATTTAATGAATTCATTGCAAGCAACGCGTTGGCAGATTTTCAGGTATTTGGAGGTCCCATCTTCCTTGCCTGTATTTTTAGGAGGACTTCGAGTGGGGGCAACACTATCAGTTATCGGTGCTGTAGTGGGAGAATTTGTTGGTGCTGACCGTGGTTTGGGTTTTCTCATTAATGTTGCTCGAGGACAGTATGATACTGCACTTGTTTTTGTTGCGGTTTTTGTATTGGTTGGAATGGCACTGGCATTATATGGTGTGGTAGCCTGGTCTGAGACTTTTTTCCTTTCTTGGCAACAGAAAAAAAGCTGAGTGATCAGTATTTTCTGTTGCCAAGATAGCATAACTTAGAATAGTGAAATTTTAAATTAATTAAGGAACGTTCATGATATGGTAAAAAGATCTTTATTTATTTTCTTGATTTTGGTTATTGGAGTTTCAGCTTGCATTAGCATTGAGAAAGCAGACCCCAAAAAAGGAACGCATCCCATAACTTCAACAACTAAGATACGTTTACCTATGGGTTATATACCGAGTGTTCAGTTTGCACCGTTTTATGTCGCCTTAGATAAGGGTTATTATAAAGATGAGAGCCTAGATATTGAATTCGATTATTCTTTTGAGACAGATGCTGTAACACTGGTCGGGCATCAAGATTTGCCATTTGCGGTAGTCTCAGGGGAACAAGTATTGTTAGCTAGGGCGCAAGGACTTCCTGTAGTCTATGTAATGACTTATTATAAAGATTATCCGGTAGTCTTGGTCTCTAAATCGGATAAACAAATCTCAAAACCAAATGACCTGATTGGAAAACGTGTGGGTGTTCCGATGTTATCTGGAGCATCCTATATTGGTTTGCGTGCTATGTTGAGCGCTACGGGAATTAAGGAAAATCAGATTTCACTTGAAACCATTGGTTATAATCAAGTCGAATCTTTAGCGTTGGATAAACAAGAGGTAGTTGTTTGTTATATCAATAATGAACCTGTGCAGATGGAATCACAGGGCTATAAAGTAAATTCGTTGCGTGTATCAGATTATGTGTTGCTGGTTTCAACAGGTTTGATCACCAACGAATTGACACTAATGAAGAACCCTGACTTAGTGCGGCGTATGGTGAAAGCGACACTCCGTGGTATACGGAGTACCATAGAAGATCCCAAAGAAGCATTTGAAATTAGCAAAAAATATGTTGATAATCTAGCTAATGCAAATCCTCAACAAGAGAAAGATCAAAAGGAAATATTAAAAGTTACCCTTGATCTGTGGCGCTCTGATCCTATGGGTAAAACAAATCCGAAAGCGTGGGAAAATATGCAAAATGTTTTGTTAGATATGGGGATGCTTATGAAAAAATTAGATGTAGGTAAAGCATATTCTAATGAATTTCTGAAATAATCTCTAGAACTGGTCAATGATGAATTTTATAGAAGATACAATATTAAGTGTACGAGAATTATCCATTATTTTCTCAGATGATAATGGTAATTTGGACACTTTAGACCGTGTTACATTTACTGTTCAAGCTCAGCATTTTATTTGCATTTTGGGACCTTCTGGTTGTGGAAAAACTACATTGCTGCGCGTGTTAGGTGGTTTTTTATTCCCCACTTCAGGAGAAGTTTGTTTCAAAAACCAACCTCTTTCTGGACCTCGCCGAGAAATTGGATTTGTTTTTCAAGGTGCCAACCTAATGCCTTGGCGTACAGTCATTCAAAATATCACTTTACCTTTAGAGTTGTCTGGTATCTCAAAACCGGAGGCTGAAAAACAAGCAAAAGAACTGATAGAACTGGTTGGTTTGCAAGGATTTGAAGAATACTTGCCACGCGACCTTTCAGGGGGTATGGCTCAACGGGTAGCGATTGCTCGTGTATTGATATATGATCCGGATGTCCTTTTACTGGATGAACCTTTTGGCGCTTTAGATGCGATAACGCGACAAAGAATGTGTATCGAGTTACTCAGAATATGGCAGGCACGTTGTAAGACGATGGTTATGGTTACCCATTCAATTTCAGACGCTGTATTCTTGGCAGATAAAGTGTTGGTGCTTAGCCCGCGTCCTGGACATATTTGTTTGGATTTGACAATCGATTTGCCGCGACCGAGGATGGATGAAATGCGTTATACGTCTGAGTTTACAGTGCTTGCACATCGTCTTCGAGATGCTATTGG
>JBAXBF010000265.1:0-4806 GCA_037142095.1 Chloroflexota bacterium | reverse complement strand
TCCCTGGAAATGCTTCTTCTTTTTTTGATTGCTGGTTCAATTCCTGTTTCCATTTCCCAAGCAATCCTGGTGTTATTCCCAGTTCCCGCTCTATTTCTGAGGCTGATCGTTCACCATTCTCATACATCCGAATGGTTTCCATTTTGAATTCCTTGCTGTACTTTCTACGTTCTTTAGCCATAAACTTCCTCCATTTCTCATTATACGGTCTCCTAACATATCTGTCTATTTTTTCAGGGGGAAGTTCACTTTAAATCAGCCATCTTTTGCATGGCATTTTCTTAAAGGGCATACTGGTCGATTGGGAAAAGATCAAGATGAGCGGAAACCCATTCGATCACTTTTTGCAGTCCACTTTCCAGAGATACTTTGGGTTCCCAGCCGAGGAGTTGTCTGGCATAGTCATTAGTGGCGAGAAGTTTCATCACCTCGCTCTTCTGCGGGCGTAGTCGCTCTTCATCGGTCGTGATCTGGGGAGATTTTCCGAGTAGAGAGAAGATTTTGTGCGCCAGGTCGCCAATAGTTACGGCTTCGCCAGTTCCCAGATGAACTTCCTTGCCAACGGCTTCATCAACACTAGCTGCCAGCAAGAAGCCTTCCACAGTATCCGAGACAAAGGTAAAATCGCGCACCGGAGTCAAGCTGCCCAGGTGGATTTTGTTACAGGTGAGAACCTGTGAGATGATTGTCGGAATAACTGCTCGAGCGGATTGGCGCGGGCCGTAGGTATTGAAGGGTCGCAGGGTAACCACCGGCAGGTTGAAAGCCAGGTTGAAACTCTGGGCAATCTTGTCCGCTCCAATCTTACTTGCCGAATAAGGAGACTGTCCTTGCAAAGGATGCTGTTCATCAATCGGGGCATAACGTGCTGTGCCGTATACCTCGCTGGTCGAGGTATTCACAACACGCGCCGTCGCATACTCTTTAGCTGCCATCAGGACATTTAATGTGCCGATCACATTGGTTTCAATTACCTCACGCGGGTGGATGTAGGAATAAGGGATGGCGATCAACGCTCCCAAGTGGAAGACCATGTCCATATTCTTGACCGCCTCACGGACGGCTTCCACATCCCGTAGGTCACCGCGCACCAATTCGATCTTTGTCAGTAAATTGGGCTGAACCCAGCGCAAATTGCCGATTTCTCCACGCCCGGTATAGCGCACAAAGGCTCGCACCTGAGCGCCCTCCGCAGCCAGACGTTCTGTGAGGTGGCTGCCAATAAATCCACCAGCCCCTGTAACCAAGACTTTTTTACCCTGCCAACCCACGATATTCTCTCCCATCTCTCTTAATATTTGATATGGTAACGCCAGTAATTCAGCAAATCCTGTAAGGACTGCTGAATAGATATTTTCACTGTCCAACCCATCTGGGAAGCGATCTTTTTGTTATTACCCACTTGATAAGGAATGTCGTTTTTCTGAAATCGGCTCACCTCTGGAATGACTTCAATGGGTACGTTTGCCAGACTTATCAGATAACGCAAACATTCTTCCATTGAGATCCCTTTTGCAGAACACACATTATAGAATTCACCCGCCTTGCCAGAGACAGCCAACATTTGGTATGCCCGTACCGTGTCACGCACATCAACGAAGTCGCGGAAGGCTTGTAAATTGCCCACCAGAATGGGAGCTGCTTTTTGAGTGGTTTCCGCCTGAGCGATCTGGTAGGCAAAATTGGAACAAGCCAGGTCGGAAGACTGCCCCGGTCCGATCAGGTTAAAAGTGCGGGCGCAGATCACTGCAATACCGTGGACCGAATGGTAATGAAGCGCTGTCAGTTCCTGCATAACCTTACTCATGGCATAGGGAGTCCTTGCCCGATATTTGAATTCTTCGCCGATTGCGTTTTGGCGATAGCCGGATCCGTAGACGGCGCTCGAACTGGAAATCAATACACGCGGCTTGAAATCGAGTTCTCGAATGGTTTCAAACAAAGCAACGCTGCCTAGCACGTTAGTTTCATAGAAAGTCTCCACCTCTTTGGCTTTGATTACCCCTGCCAGGTGGTAAATCACACCCGGCTTGATCTCATTTAAGACCTGCCGCAGGAAGTCTTTATCGCGTATATCCCCGACTTCCAGAGTTAGTCCTTCTCGGCTGGCTCCGAATGCCTGAGGAGTTACCTTGTCGATGCCAAAAACAGTCTGTTCGGATGAGAGGAGCAGTGAAACCAGATGTGTACCCACAAATCCGGACACACCTGTAACAAGAACCCTTGGTTTCTGCATATACTCGATCTCCGTTTGGGCAGGCTACGCACCCTTCTTTTTACAGGCAATACCCATAACATCAAATAGTTTCAGGTAAAATCTTGCATCCAATAGAGCATCTGGTAGTTTTTTTCCAGTAGCGCCGAAGGTCTTCCAGAAGCCTTCATCGCTGGTGCTTTCAAATTTTTTCATGATATAACGCAGACGATAATAATGCCCGATAGGGCGGCTGCTGATGACTTCAAGCCCGAACTTTTCTAAAGACAGGGTCATGTTTTTCAATGAAAAGACAGAAATGTGCTCCTCGCTGTTCAGATAGTACCAGCGTTTACCCATGAGATGGGCAACCAGGCTGTCTGCATTCGGGGTGGAAATGAAGAGAAACCCATCCGGCTTGAGTAGACTTGCCAGATTGTTGATCGCCAACAAAGGTGACTCCAGATGTTCTAGCGTGTCCCAGCACGTAATGACATCGAAAGTCTGTTGGAAAGTCAGTACGAGGTCATAGATCGAGGCGATATGGTTGCGCACCTTGAAATACTCCTGGCTCCAAGCAACGGCAGATGGGCTGACATCAAAACCCTGGGCATCATACGTCTTCTGGGCAAGTTGTAAAAAATGCCCGTAATTCGATCCGGCATCCAGCAGGGTTCTTCCTTGAGGGATGTACTCCTTGATCCAGTCCAGTTTTCGGCTCAGGCTGGCGGTATTGGTATCATCCAAGTAATATTCGTTACGCCCATCGTCTTTGAAGATGGCATCTCCATCTTCGTAGATAGATAAGCCATCTTCTGTTCTAAGGACGCCTTCTGGGATACACACAAATCCACACTGTGGACAGCGATAATACATCCTTTCCATTTTTAGAAACCAGACGTCCAGAAGCTTCCCGCAAATCATACAGGGGAAAGGAGTGGACGATTCATTTGCAACCATTGTCAATCGTCTAAACATCCTTTACATTCTCTGTTTTTTTACGTACTTCGATCAAGTTCAGAATCATTTTGAGTGGATCAGATGCCGTAATAGAAGACTGTCCCATGCTGCGCTCGATGATTGCCACCGGGATTTCGGTGTAGGAAATACCTCGCAGGGTGATTTCTCGGATGATCTCTCCATCTATCGTCCACCCATTCGAGATGATATCCAAGCTCAGAACCATCTGGCGATCGAAGACTTTGAAGGCAGAGTTGACATGCTTGACATTAATCCCAAGGATGATTTTCGCTAGAAAGTTGTAGATCATAGAACGCAGTTTGCGCGACATATCCCTGTTATCATCGACGCGGTAGCTCAGCACGCAGTCATATTTCTCAAAAAGCGGGCAGGCGGTCAGGATATGATCGAGTGCAAATGGCAAGTCGGCGGTGACCACCCATAGCAAATTCTTCTTTGCGTTCTTGAATCCGATCTTTAAGGCAGAACCATAGCCGCCTTTTTTTCCTTCGTGGATCACGCGCACATGTACAAGCGAATCTGCCAGCCGGTCGCTCACTTCTCCTGATCCGTCTATACTGCCACTCTCAATGATCAGAATCTCATAATCTAAAAAATTCGCCGACAGAAACGCATCTATAGTATGGATGGACGGATCGAGAAGAAGGACTTCATTAAAAACCGGCATAATGACGGATATCGAGCACTCTGTGAGTGGAATTTTCACTTTCATTCCTTGTTAACCAGATTAACGAAATGTTCTCCATAAGCGTCCTGTGCCTGTTGATAGTCGCTTGGCTGACCAATATCCAGCCAATACTCGGTGATCAAGTATTTGGCGACCTTCATCTTTTGCGAGAGCATGTCTTTAATCAATGAGTCGATGCCATAATAGGTATCCGCCGGGATAATATCAAAGATGGCTGGTTTGAGCACATAGATACCTGCTAGAATTTCAAAGTCGATGCTTGGTTTTTCTTCGACACCAGAAAGAAAATCGCCATCGGAGATAACCTTGCCAAAATGGAAAGGGGTAATGATTTTTTTTGTTAGAACGGTCAGGTTGACATCCATGTTCACAGCAAAGTCATACGCGTCTTTGAAGTTGAGGGTGGTAAGAATATCGCCATTCATCAGAACGAAAGGCTCGGTCAGATAATCTTTCATAAGTAAGACGGGGCCGCATGTCCCCAGCGGTTTGGTTTCTTCGCTGTAGTTGATCTGGACGTCGTACTTGCTGCCATCACCAAGAAAGGCGCGGAAATAATTGCTCATATAATTTGTGGCAAGATAGATTTGATCGAAGCCATGTTTCTTCAAACTCGAAATCTGGATTTCAAGAACTGAGCTTTCACCAATGGGTAAGAGAGGTTTCGGAATGACTTGGGTGAAGGGCTTAAGCCGGGAACCGAGCCCCCCTGCAAGAATGACAGCTTTCATAATTATTAGTCTTCTTTGGTAATGGGTTAACTTTGTATCCCCCGAAATAATCTTCACCGATGAGACACAACTTTTCGAACATTTTCCGGGGGAATTATAACACATTAATTTGCGGCAGTATACCTTCGAATTGCCTCACAAAAAAGGTAACTATAAACAATACCTTCGCCAATTAAGGGCTAGCGGAAGGCTGAAATACTGGGTGAATAGCG
>JBAXBF010000264.1:0-4814 GCA_037142095.1 Chloroflexota bacterium | reverse complement strand
GAAGCTGAAAAACAGGGAATTAAAGTTCTTGGCTTCGAAGGTACTGAAGAGAAAGCTAACTTTGATGCTATCCTTAGCCCAATTTTAGCTGCTACCCCCGATGTTATCTATTTTGGTGGTATGTACGATCAATCGAATGTCCTCTTCAAGCAAGCTCGTGAGAAGGGATTCAAAGGCATGTTCTTGAGCGATGATGGCTACGACTCATCTGAATCGGTGAAGATTGCTGGAAAGACACTTTTAGATGGCGGTGGTACATTTTATTCGACCGTTTCCGGGCCTGTGGCTCTGTACCCGGATGCTGCTAAATTTGCCCAGGATTTCAAAGCCAAATTCAAAGCTGACCCGCAACCCTTTGCTGCTCAAGGCTTTGATTCAGCAGGCATTTGCTTGAAGGCAATTGAAGTCGCTGCCCAGGCGGCTGGCGGTAAAGTACCGACTCGTGCCGAAGTTGCCAAAGCTGTGCGTGCGATTAAAGACTTTAAAGGAATCACTGGGACAATTAACCTTAATAAAAATGGAGACTTGACTGTCGCGAAATATTATGTCATTCAAGTAGCCTCTGATGATCCTGCAAAATGGAGTGCTAACCCGGTTGCCCAGACGCTTGATATTGCACCACCGGTGAAGTAATTACTAGTATTACAACAAGCGAAATTAATTTAGTGTCTCCGGCTCTATTTAGAGCCGGAGATCATTGAAAAATATCGAGAGAAAGGAGCCCGATGCGACAATCATTAGTGTATGCTAACTTGCGTGAAATTCTTCGTCCAATAGGGCAAATAATTATTTTTATCCTTGGAAGTGGTACAGTGCTTTCTTTGATGATTTTGGCTATAGCATTCATCATGCGGGGTTCCCCGTCCGATCGAATGCTATTTTCCAATCAAGGAGTTGATTTATTCACGTATACATTGACCAATCTACCCCAAGTTTTATTAGATGGCGTTACGATCGGATTTGTATATGCGGCAATAGCCCTCGGCTATACAATGGTTTATGGTGTGTTGGAGTTCATTAACTTCGCACATAGTGAAATATTTGCTATTGGAGCTTTTATTGGTGTAGAAATACTTATTGCTCTTAATGAAGCTGGTATTCTCAAAAATATTCCAATTATTCAAGCTTATGGATATTTAACGCTTGCTATCCTTGCTGGTATGGTTGGGGCTGGCTTAGTTGCTGTCATTGTCGAGAGAACAGCTTATCGTCCATTAAGAAATGCGCCTCGTCTGGTACCTCTTATTTCAGCCATCGGTGTGTCTTTCTTTTTGCAAGATGCCATTCGTCTGGTTGAAAGTTTAACGACTGGGCAATTTCATCGGATTATCCCGCCATTTGGTAACTTTGACGACCGTTATTCCATCATCAAACTGCCTCTGGGCGTAAATTTTGTTGATATAAGTATCCAGGTAAAGTCAATCATCGTTATCGTTGTTGCAGTGCTAATGGTTGTCGGCTTGAATTACTTAGTCAACGCGACTAAAGTTGGCAAAGCCATCCGATCTGTTGCCAATGATCGACCGACAGCTAGTCTTATGGGAATCAATGTTAATCGTATCATTTCGATTACATTCTTAATCGGCGGTGCTTTGGGGGGTGCTGCTGGTGTGTTATATGCATTGAAATTTACACGCATCGATCCTTTTGTAGGTTTCTTCCCCGGTTTGAAAGCCTTTACTGCAGCCGTCTTAGGTGGGATTGGCAATATCACCGGCGCATTATTAGGTGGCATCATTTTGGGTATGCTAGAAACCTTTGCAAGTTCTTACCTTTCAGTGTTTACCATGGGAGCTATGGGAGCAGAATATAAAGACATCCTGGCTTTTGCCATATTAATTCTTGTTCTGATTTTCCGTCCTTCAGGCTTGCTTGGTGAACAGGTTGGGCAGAAGGCATAAGGAGGGCATGATGACTTCGGAAACGAACGAAAAATCAAATTTACTAGCAAAGATAGACGCCTGGTTTAACCGGGGACGTACACCCTATATTTTTGTATTTTTATATCTAATTATCGGAATGGTTTGGGTATACATAGACCCAAGATCAATATTTGCCTTCCTGATCTTTATTTCCTCTATTCTATTCATTTACTACCTGCGTATAGATACAAAAGTCAAATTACCTTTGATGCTGTTGATCACCTTGGTTTTGATCCCAATAGTAGGCATACGAAATATTTTCTATCTGGAAGTTATCTTCCAGATAAGCGTATTTGCTGCTTTGGCATTAGGGCTTAATATTGTTGTTGGATTTGCAGGATTACTTAATTTAGGATATGTAGCATTTTATGCTGTTGGAGCCTATTTATGGGCATTTTTTGGATCGCAGCAAATGTTCTTACTCCATTCCATTCCAGGATCAGCACCCCTAACAAATGAATTCTTTCTGCCTGCTAATATGTTTTATGTGTTCGTATTATTAGGCCTAATCGTAGCTGCAATAACAGGAATTTTACTTGGATTGCCCGTTTTACGTTTGAGGGGAGATTATTTAGCTATCGTTACTTTAGGATTTGGTGAAATCATCCGTGTCTTGGCGAATAATCTAGATAAACCGATTAACCTGACAAATGGTCCTCAAGGAATTACACCCATTCAACGTCCAACCTTACCTGAACCCATTCTAAATGGATTACGCACAATCTTAAATCCAGTCGTTGGACACAATATATCTGAAGCTGAATTCTATAACCTCTATTTTTATCTTGCAGCACTGCTGGTGATTATAGTAGTGATAGTTGTTGTTAGAAGATTGGATGATTCTAATATCGGTAGAGCATGGACCGCAATTAGAGAAGATGAGACTGCTGCAGTCGCAATGGGAATACCAGTTGTTAAATTGAAATTGGCTGCTTTTGCCGCCGGGGCTTCTTTTGCTGGTGCGATGGGCGTTTTGTTCGCTGCAAGTAGAACTTTCGTCAGCCCAGAATCATTTAACTTCATGCAATCCATTGGTGTCTTAACTATGGTCATTCTGGGTGGCTTGGGAAGTATTCCAGGCGTGATCGTAGGAGCTGCAGTCGTTGTTATTCTTAACCTTCAAATTTTGCAGGGTTTGTCCCTCTACTTAAGTCAATTACGGCAAAGTGATGCTGTTGTGCCAATTATTAACTTCGCCTGGAAAAACCTTTCTAACCAACTAGACCCAGCCAAATACCAGAGAATGTTGTTCGGTATTATTCTCATCTTGATGATGATCTATCGTCCATCAGGATTAATTCCAAGTCAAAGAAGAAAAAGGGAATTGGTTGGTGAAAGGATTGAAGACGATGTAGAAGCAATTAAGAGGGAGGAAATATAGGATGACACTTCTTGAAACAAAAGGCGTTACAAAACGTTTTGGAGGTTTACAGGCTGTTGGTCAGATGGATTTTTCCCTCGAAGATGGCAAAATTGTTAGTATTATTGGTCCGAATGGAGCAGGTAAGACTACCTTTTTTAACACGCTGACAGGGATATATCACCCTGAAGAAGGAACGATTAATTTCGCTGGGCATCAACTTGTTGGACGACGACCTGATCAAATCACATCTCTTGGAATTGCAAGAACTTTCCAAAATATCCGTCTTTTTGGAAGTATGACGGTCATTGAAAATGTCTTGGTTGGGATGTATCCCAGACTGAAACAAAATGCTTTTGATATTTTACTTCGGTCATCTTCATTTAAAAAGGAAGAAATTACAGCCCAGGAAAAAGCGAAAGACTTTCTGGCATTTGTTGGTTTAATTGGGAATGGAGATGAACTGGCTCGTAACCTTCCGTATGGAGGCCAAAGGCGTGTTGAGATTGCCCGTGCTTTAGCATCAACGCCTAAATTATTATTGCTTGATGAACCAACTGCTGGCATGAATCCACGTGAAACAGAGGATGCGATCATCTTATTCAGACGATTGAGAGATGAATTGGGAATCACAATTCTCTTGATAGAACATGATATGAAAGTCGTAATGGATATATCAGAACGGATAACTGTATTGGACTATGGACTAAAAATTGCTGAAGGTCTTCCGGCTGAGATTAGAGCCAATCCTCGTGTGATTGAGGCTTATTTAGGGCGTGATGCAAAGACTTCATTGGTGGTGGAGGAGGAGGGGAGTGTTCTATGACCTTATTGAGTTTAGATAATGTTCATTCATATTATGGACATATTCATGCATTAAAAGGAATATCTCTCCATGTTGAAGAAGGGGAAGTTGTTACTTTGATTGGTGCAAACGGTGCAGGAAAAAGTACGACTCTACGTACGATATCTGGGCTAATTCACCCCCGACAAGGTAAAATTCAATTTCATGGAAAAGATATTACCGGGTTACCCCCTCATGAGATTGTTGAAGCTGGTTTAGGACATGTACCTGAAGGACGCGGCATTTTTCCTCGTTTAACGGTGAGAGAAAATCTTGAAATGGGTGCTTTCACAGTTTCCAGCACGATTGAAGTAACCCGTCGTATGGATACAGTGTTTGATCTTTTCCCACGTCTAAGAGAACGAGCAAATCAAAAAGGAGGTACCTTGTCTGGTGGTGAACAACAAATGTTGGCTACTGGACGGGGACTAATGTTGAAACCTCGCATTCTTCTTATGGATGAACCTTCTATGGGATTGGCTCCTGTATTAGTGGATGCAATTTTTGATGTCATCCGTGATTTGAACAAAAAAGAAGGTACAACTATCCTTTTAGTTGAACAAAATGCTTTAAAAGCGCTATCCGTTGCAAAGCGCGGTTATGTGCTTCAAACTGGCAGAATTGTACTCGATGATTTTTCTGAAAATTTAAAACAGAATAAAATGGTGCAACAAGCCTATCTGGGTAT
>JBAXBF010000263.1:0-4817 GCA_037142095.1 Chloroflexota bacterium | reverse complement strand
GCCTTTTGCAGCGTTTCAGAATAGACCTCAACCTTGCCAGAAGGGGTATTGAGGGTGAACTTTTCAGCAGGTTTTTCTTCGGAAGGCGGTAAAGCGATGAACCCTTTTTGGCGTAACTCATCCAATCCCGCATGCAGGGGAGCGATCTGTTGCTTGATATAATCTTCTTCATCCTTATACTGGAAAAAATCTTTCAATCCGATGCGTTCGCCAAGTTGTTTATAAATCCAGATCGCTGAATGGGTATCGCCCATCGTTTCTACCACGGGCTGTCGAATGAAAACTTTGTCTCCGACGGGCAGCAGTGGATCAAAGCGCTCCAGATAAGACGACTCGGGCAGAACCACATCCGCAAACCAGGAAGTATCATTCAAGATAATATCGACTACGGCGATGAAATCTAATTTACCCAGGGCTTGCAAGGTCTTCTTGCGGTCAGGTAACGAGAGCACCGGATTCTGGCGTGAAACAAACATGCCGTGCGCCTGATATGGTTTGCCGCTGAGCATGGCGTCCCGCATTTCCTGAAAGACGCCTATCTTGAAAGGAACAAGTGGGTATTTGTAAGGAATGCCGTCCAGTCGTTGAGCGGAAATGCGCGGATAGGGCGGTTGAGGCGGATTTGCCAGTCCGGCACCTTCTGCCGCGGTTTTTACCGATAAACAGCCGTCAGGTTTGGCAATATTTCCAGAGAGGGCGTTGATCGTGGCGATTGTGCGCTCGGTCTGGTAAGAATTGATGAAATTAGAGGTGCGCCAGCCAGGATGCACCATCGCTTCCGGGGCTGCTGCAGCAAATTCACGCGCAACCCGCTCGATGACTTTCGCATCCACACCGGTGATCGGGGCTGCCCATTGCGGGGTATAGTCCTTCACGGCATCGGGAAGCTTATCATAACCGAGGATATACTCTGCCGCTCCGTTGCCTGCCAGCAGATTGTTGGTTACGATAACGTTGAGCATCGCCAAAAGAAAAGCAGAATCGGTGCCGGGGCGGATAGGATACCATTCATCAGCCAGCGCGGCGGTCTTGGTGAAGCGCGGATCGAGGTAGACGATTTTTGCTCCGCGGGCGTGGGCTTCCATCATTGCTGATGTCTCTGAGGTGGAGATGGCTTCGAGCATGTTACGCCCGACCAGCAGCACAAACTTAACATTGTCATAGTTACGGGACGGTTCTTCGATGCCGTAGGTGAGCAGATGAGCATTGATCATGGCGTTGAAGCACAGACTGCGCTGTGTACCATAATTGGGTGAACCGAAGCCATACAGGATATTTTCGAACAACGGTTGGCTCAAATTATGAGTTGAAGAGAAAACCATCGCTTCAGGACCGTACTTCTTCTTGATTTCCAGCATCTTTTCGGCAACAATGTCCAATGCCTCGTCCCATGAAGCTTTGCGGAAGAGACCTTCACCGCGCTTACCAGTACGGATCAAGGGTGTCAGTACTCGATCTGGGTCATAAGTCGTCATCAAGCCGGACTGTCCGCGGGCGCACAGCTTGCCGCCCGAGTGAGGATGATCGGGGTTGCCTTCCAGTTTGACCACGCGCCCATCGACGACCTTGGCACGTACACCGCAGCGCCAGACGCACATCTCACACATGGTGGAGATATACCCGCTGCCGTCCGTCGGAAATTCATCGCTTAAGCGGGCTGCTCTGGCTACAGGCGGCGGAATGAATTGGGTTGCCGCAACCCCTCCTGCCACTGCGCCCGTTATTTTTATAAAATCGCGTCGCGAAAGTTGTTTATTATTCATAGATGTTTTTTTCCAATGGGAGAGCTACTCCTTCTTCCGGCTCAATCCTGCCCGGTCGATTAGATAGAACAACAGAAATGCCATGAGACTAAACAGCAGAACGGTCAGGTAAGGATTGAGGTTCCATAGATCGGGTATGACTGTAGATCCATAATTCGCAATAGCTGAAATTTGGGGAAATACCGTCTGGTAGGTCAATCCGTAAATGACTGCGCCGACAAAAAAGCCCAAGAAACCGGGAATAAGATAATCGAGTTTTCCTTCGCCGCCACCGGCAGCGCAAGTACCCGGTCAGTAACCGGCGAGCGCCATGCCGACCCCGAAGATCAGCCCGCCCGCCAGGTTTCCAACGATATAGGTTGCCGGGATAGACGGGAATGTGATCCATCCCAACCCACGCAGTGCATACAGCCCAGACATAGCGACCACGAGAGCCGTCATCATGAACTTGAGCACCGCCATGTCCGTGAAGCGGAATACATTGACGATTTTATTGTACTTCGTCAATCCCGCCTTATTAAGCGAAATCCCAAAAAATGCGCCGAATATCAATGCCAGTACGTAATTCATAATTGCATCCTCCTAATAGCGATTGCGATAAACAACCAGAGCGGTAACAATGCCCGAAGCGAACATCCCCGCGATGAAAATAAACGCTGCTGGCGCCAGCAGCATCCCGCCGGAAATCGCCAGACCACTGGTGCAGCCACCTGCGATGCCTGCGCCATATTCCAGAATCACGGCTCCGATGAAAAGCAGCAGCCAGCGTTTCCAGGTCTGCTTGCCGAAAATGCGATTCCATTGAGCATCGTCATTGGCACGCAGTTTCCAGGTGCCGGAAGATAACGCTCCAATCGCTCCACCCAGAATGACACCTATCAAAAGGACAACCGCAAAGGTGATGCCCGGCGGCATGATGAAGTTGAAGTACATGTTATCAAAGAGCTTGGGGGCAACGGCTTTGCCGAGCATGCCAGCCAGGGTTTCAAATGCGCCGGATGCACCCAGCAGGCTGTTGGATACCCATACCACGGCGATTCCCACAAAGCCAAGCAAAATGCCTGCCACGTACGGCGACCATTCCTCACGGCGAATGTAATCAATAATTTTTTTCATAAAATATCTCCTTTTACTGCTATTGTCCGGCTAATGCCATTAATAATGCCCGCGCTCGTCCATCCAGGTTGCGGATGCGGCGTAAAAGTTCTGGATCCAATTGGGCAAGACTGTAAAGCAATTCAGACGCCTCATCCGGGTTCTCAAGCAAATGGGCGAGTGCCCGCTTTCCCATTGGGTTAAGTCCTGCCAACTGCGGTAACATAGCCACAATTTCGGGTGGGATGTCCTTAATTTCCGGCAAGTTGACTGCGTTGGTTTTTTCTACCGACCTGGCAGCCGCGCCTCGCAAACGGCGCTCATTCCAGAATACAAACCCTCCGCCTCCGGCAAGCATACCAAGAATGAGCACGACCAGGATAATATCACCCCAATTGATCGGTGTCTTACCACCGGCTGTCTCTTCATAGCGTTTGTTATAATCGATCACATCCTGACCAGAGGTTACGAGCGCACCGCCAGCAGGTTGGCTTTCTTTAGGGTTCTCGACCGGCTTACTTTCCTGAGCAGACGCAGGTTGAGCAGTTTCACCGCTTGCTGGGGTCGCTTCGCTGGCGCCGGATGTGGTGCCAGCCGCAGCGGCTCCTGCCCCAACCCCAACCTTTACTCCAAGTTTGTCGGCATAAACCTTGGCTCGATCTGCGAGATCATTGGGATGGCAGCTACCACAGCCAGCCTGAACGTCTGACAAGGGTGCGACCATACCCTGGTGAGCCTCTTCTACGACCATGCTCTGCACGTTACCGGCATGGCAGTTGGCGCAGAAGTCACCAAACGCGTGCGATTGGTGCCAACCCGTGCCGTCTTTATTGACGGGCTTTTTCGCCTGTACTTCGTGGCAGTTTTTACAAGAGGATGCCTGTGTGCCGCATTGGGCATTGGCGGGCGCCGTCTGCCACAACATCAGGATTGCCCCCATAACCATCAGCAGCCCGATCGTGATCATTCCAACAGCAATTTTACGAATCTGCATAAAATACCTTCCTTACTTCAACGATTGTTTACAATTCTCTCTACTTTTCTCTCTCATATACCCTGGATGCTGGCTTATTCGTTTCACTTGCCAGACTTATCCATCAGAAGATTTGTTCTTTAAACGGTTTTACCATGACTTTCTCAAGACATTATGTTTCCGTATATTTGGCTGCGGCTGGGTGGATTGTACTGATTTCGGCAATTCTTTGTAAACGATTGATGATGTTGGAACGTTCACATAAGATGGATTGGATCGTATTTGCCACCTTAGGCGCCCACTCCTGCACCTTTGATTGTTGTTTTTGTTTCAAGACGGGGATAGTTTTCGCCGCACCTTTAATCTGCGAGAGCGGCATATCATATTTATAAGCAATCTGTTCTAAGAATGCTTGCTCTTTTTCACTGTCCGGTGTTTCAGTATAAAATTGACCGGTAATGAACCATGCAGCCGGTTGGTCATCTATATTTATAATGGAACGCAGGTAACATAACCCGGCATGGCATATTTGGAAGGAAGGGTCTCCAGTCTTATGCAATGCGATCTTATGCCAGGACGAGCGGCAAGCCTGCTGTCCTTTGGGGCTGGATAATATTAATTTACAAAAAGGATTGGCGTATGAAAACTCACTCATTGCATCGCCATCCAAAGTTACAACGATTGTTCCAACCTCCAGAATCCCCGCAAATATTTCTTGAACTTTTTGAATGCAACCTACTGGGAAATCGATGACCGGTTTTTCAACTTTGTCACCTTCCGAAGGATCATTTTTGACTCCGAGCAAGCGGTCGATCTCGCTCTGCGAAAAACGCCATTGATTACCGATCTTGATGCCATTCAGGCGACCATCATTCAACATCCGGTAAATGGTGATGCGATCAACCATGAGCAGTTCTTGCAGTTGCTTGATCGTTCGTAATTCGCTCATCTTGTGCAATAAAATGATACTAAATGCAACATAGTGT
>JBAXBF010000262.1:0-4824 GCA_037142095.1 Chloroflexota bacterium | reverse complement strand
CTTGGCGGGCTTTGCGGCTTGGCGTGAGGAAAATTCTTACGCTAAGACGGAAAAGCAAGAAGGCGATGAATCGCCTTACTACGGGAGTTTGCATCTGTGTCGCACCTTGTGCGCTATCTGTGGATAAAAAAATCTTATCCCGTACTGATGTTATTATAGAAGTCTTTTAAGCATCTGCCCGGTGATTGACTGCGGATTGGCTGCGATTGTTTCGGGCGTGCCCTCGGCGATGATCTGACCGCCAGCTTCACCGCCCTCTGGTCCGAGGTCGATAACCCAATCAGCGCATTTGACCATGTCCAGGTTGTGCTCAACAACGATAACGGTGTTACCTGCGTCGACCAGGCGCTGAAGTATCAGCAGCAGGTGAACCGTATCGGCGGCGTGCAAGCCGGTGGTCGGCTCGTCCAGCAGGTAAAGCGTGCGCCCGTTTGAGTGGTGCACCAATTCTTTGGCGAGCTTCACCCGCTGTGCCTCTCCACCTGAGAAGGTCGAGGCAGACTGACCGAGCTGGAGATAGCCCATACCGGTCTCGACCATCAGCCCCAGGCGGGCTTTGGTAGCGGGGACTTCGTCAAAGAGCAGCACGGCTTCCTCGATGGTCAGATCGAACACCTGGGCAATATCGTAACCCTTATACTTCACCGCCAGCACATCGGGTTTGAATCGCCGTCCATGACAGGTCGGGCAGCGCACCTGCACATTTGGGAGGAAGTGCATCTCTATCGAGAGTATTCCGGCTCCGTTGCAGCGGTTGCAGCGCCCGCCGGGGAGATTGAAGGAGAAGTGCTGGGCGGTCAAACCGTGCTCGCTGGCAGCGGGTTGTGCGGCGAATACCTCGCGGATGGCGGCGTAGGCGTCGGTGTAGGTGACAGCGTTCGAACGGTTGGAGCGCCCGATAGGGTTCTGGTCGATGGTGATGATCTTGTCGAAATTCTCCCATCCGTCGATGCTTTCGTAAACGCCGGGCAACTCTGGCAGGCTGTAGAAGCGCTGGTGGGCTGCCCGGTCGAGGATATCGATCATCAGGGATGACTTGCCCGAGCCGGAGACTCCGGTGATGGCGGTCAGCGTATGCTGCGGGAAAAAGACGGTTATGTTCTTTAGGTTATGTTCATGTGCCCCATGGATGGTCAGTCCTTCACCGGTAATGGGGCGGCGGTCGGCGGGGACAGGGATGTGCGCCCTGCCTGCCAGGTACTGCCCGGTGATCGATGCAGGATTCTGAGCCACTGTGCTGGGGGTGCCCTGGGCTACGATCTGACCACCCTGCCGCCCGGCACCTGGTCCAAAGTCAACCACCCAATCGGCAGCGGCGATCATGTCCAGATCGTGCTCGATGACCAGGACGGTGTTACCCAGGTCGCGCAGGGCGCGCAATGTCTTGACCAGGCGCAGATTATCGCGCGCGTGCAGCCCGATACTTGGCTCATCCAGCACGTAAAGGACACCGGTCAGCCCGGAACTGAGCAGAGCTGCCATGCGCAGACGGTGAGCCTCGCCCGCCGAGAGCGACGGGGTGGAGCGCTCGAGGGTCAGGTAACCCAGTCCAATCTCGACCAGCCGCCGCACGCGTTCCTGCAAATCGACTACAATTGGCTCGCCAATCAGCCAATCTTCGGCGGAAAGAGTCGCTTGCAGTCCGTTAATCCATTCTGCCAGATTACTCAGCGGCATCTGGGTGATTTCCACGATGCTCCGCCCGGCGACGTTCACCACACCTGCCTCGGGACGCAGGCGTGTCCCTGCGCACACATGGCAGGTTTCCAATACCAGCAGGTTCTCCAGTTTTTCCAGGTAGTCGGAGTCTGAGTCGGAGGCGTGCTCGCCATGCCGGCGCAACAGGTTGCTAACCACACCCTCAAAGTGCCCTCTGGCGACAATGGTGGGGGCTTTTATGTTTGGATAGTGGCTGCAGAAAGATGGACTTTCAACCCCATAGAGCAGCAGGTCGCGCAAGGCGGGGCTAAAATCGCGAACGGGTATGGATGGATCAAATTTAAAACCATAGTGGCGGCTAGCGGCGCGCAGGATATCGATCTGGCGGGATGTGTTAGGCTGGACCCAGAGCAGCACCGCCCCATCAATCAGACTCTTTTTTTCGTCGAGGATGAGCGGCAGGTTGGGGGTGTAGACGGTCCCCAGCCCGGTACAAGCCGGGCAGGCTCCGGCAGGTTTGTTGAAGGAGAAGAAAGCCATGCCCATTTCAGGCAACGCCGCCCCGCAGTAGGGGCAGGTAATGGTGTTTTCCGGATCGCTGGCTTCGTCATCATAATCCCACATGCTTTGCGGTGGCTTGTCCATTCTGTGTTCTGGCGGCACGTCCGTCCCGCACTCTGGGCAGGGACGGTGACCCGTGCGGGCGAACAGGACGCGCAGATAGGTGTAAACTTCGGTGGCTGTGCCAACCGTCGAGCGCGGTGAGTGGTTCCGGCTTTGCTGATCCACGCTGATGGAGGGTGAGAGCCCTACGATTGCATCCACCGGCGGACGGCTCTCGTAGGTTACCATCCCAAGCGATTCCATATACTGGCGCTGACCTTCTTTGTGCAGCGTATCGAATGCCATCGTCGATTTACCCGACCCTGACAAACCACTGAAGACGACCAACTGGTTCTTGGGGATCGAGAAGGAGATATTTTTGAGGTTGTGGAGCCGCGCTCCACGAATGATAATTTCAGACATAAATGATTAATCTCCTATAAATATCTATGAAAGCTCGATGTTCGTGCCGCTTAAGAATCGCTTGGGATAGGGGTGAAGTGGTTAGCGGTAAGCCGCTTCCAGGATTTTAATCATGGCGGCATCCGAGATGGGAGATGGGTCAACGTTGAAGAGACCGCCCATCGCCGAACGGGCGTTCTTCGCCAATTCGGGAATCTCAGCGCGGGTGATGCCGTAATCGGACATCTTGAGCTTATCCACACCACAGGCTGCCTGCAGGGTTTCGATAGCATGGACGAAGGCTGCGCCGCGCTCATTTTCAGGGAGCGCGTCCACGTTGACGCCCATGACGCGCGCCATATCTGCCATGCGGGCGGGCACTTTATCCACAAAGAAACTGAAGTAAGGCACCAGGAGCATGATCAATCCGGCGCCATGTGCCAGTTTGGGGTGATATGCGGACAGGGCGTGTTCCATCGAGTGTTCAGATGTGCAGGAAGAAGTCGATTCGACGAAACCTGCCAGGGTATTCGCCAGCGCTACCATCGTGCGCGCTTCCATATCTTTGCCGTCTTTTACGGCACGCGGCAGGAAGCGGGCGACCAGTTCGATGCTTTTCAATGCATACAGATCGCTGACCGGATTAGCGTCTTTGGCAATGTAGCCTTCGGCGGAATGGCAGAAGGCGTCGAAGCCCTGGTATGCCGTCAGGTCGGGCGGAACGGTGACCATCAGTTCAGGGTCCACGATCGAAAGCGTAGGGAAGGTTTCATCCGTGCCAAAGCCGATCTTCTCGGTGGTTTCTTCGTTGGTGATGACCGTCCAGGGATCCCCTTCCGTACCGGTGCCGGCGGTGGTAGTGATGGCAACAATTGGCAGGACACCTTTCTCAACCGGCTTACCCAGACCAGTGCCGCCGCCGACGTAGTCCCAGTAATCACCGGGATTCTTTGCCATGAGGGCGACGCTCTTGGCAGAGTCGATGGCACTCCCGCCACCCAGACCGATGACGAAATCACAGCCTTCCTTGCGCAGCAGTGCGGCGGCTTCCATGACGTGGCTTTTAACCGGGTTGGGCAGCATCTTGTCGAAGACAACACTCTCCACACCGTTCTGCTTGAGAAGCTTGATCACGCGATCCAGAACGCCGTAGCGGACCACGGATTTACCATTGGTCGTGACAATCAAGGCTTTTTTGCCAGGTAATTTAATCGTGGCGAGTTCGTTGAGTTTCCCTGCGCCAAAAAGCACTCGGGTTGGAATGTAATAGTTAAACATAAATAATACTCCTAATTTTTAAATGGTAAAGGCTATTATACCCTGAAATGGCGTATATCGAAGGGAATCACAAAAAAAGACTGCCCTTGAGGCAGTCTTTTTATTAGAAGAAAGAAATTCTTCCGGTCGAGAGGAGTTGGTATCTATTCCGTCTAGCGGCTGACAAGCACGTACAAACCGGGTAACGAGGTTTTGGTTTCCAACAGATTACAAGATGCTTCAATCCATTTCTGACCGTTCCAATGCAGGATGGCGACAGTTTCTTCCATGTCGAATAACATGGCGTCGCGAGCAAAGGAGACCAGGAGCTCAACTTTGTTGGGAAGTTTTTCCACTACGCTGCTGTTCTGGACAAGGTTGACAGTCAATGCGTCGATGAAGTGGACGTTCTCAGGCAGAGCGGAAGGCATGGTTTTGTGTTTTTCGGTTGTGATACTGATTTTCAGATCACGCATATCCATTGACGGGACAAGGACTTCATCCCCATCTTTCATGTTGAATTGGTTTGGCATCCCGTTTACGACGGTCATTAATCCATTGCCAGTTACTGGAATGATCCGTGGCGGAAGGGTTGGACCAGTGCCTGCGTAGGCAGGGCTGACGAATGCCAGGCACACTACCAGCAGGGTAAAGAGGCTTATAAAGATTACGGTTGTGTTTTTCATGACTAAACTCCTTATTTTCTATCTTGATCGGCTTGAACGACCGGAAAAGAACTATTTCATTTGCTTCGTGTTATTAATTATAGTATACACCAAAAACCATGAAAAATAATTGGAATATAATTTGAATTTCTGGGAAAATTTCAATTATTCCCCAATTATTCCCCCATATTTCCTATTTACATGCTTTCTATTCAAGTTGATCCTTTTGAGTGCATTC
>JBAXBF010000261.1:0-4861 GCA_037142095.1 Chloroflexota bacterium | reverse complement strand
CTATTGCCATAAAATGTAGGCTGATGGGCTCAAAATCGTCTTTTTCAGTCCCTTTAGGCTGTCCCCATGGCTGGCGCAAGACGTGGTAGCGCAGGGCATAATAAGCTTTGAAATCGTCTCGGCTGGTTGGGTTTTTTATCGTGATCATTACCTTATCTCCTTCGATGGTTGGTTGTGTTCAATGACCGGCGAAGCGAAACTTCTTTTTGATTATACCAGTGTTTATGGTGATGCTTCCATCGTTATTCAGCACATTCGATATTCGCCAGGAAATTATCTGTTACCTTATCCGAGAAAGGTTGATATAATTGCAGAAACGCTTATAATTTGCTTGGTGAGGTGACTATGGTGAGCTTGCCGGTGGGTGGAATTGGTATTACGGTGGAAATTATTAAAATGGTAGCCCAGCCGTCCTTGGTCGATTCGATTCGTGATGGCGTTCTGACAACCATGAGCGACATCGTCAAGGGTGTAGCTTCGGAAGAAGTATCAAAAAAGATTGATAGTTTACGCTCGGATGGCAGGCTGAAAAAGCAGCTCCAGGACGCCCTCGAAACCGCCGTCCAGCGTTGGATTGAAAAGAATTCCGATCCTGATTTGTTAAGCGCCGTGGCAAAAAATACGCGTTTCACCGATCTTGCTTCGGTGAAGAATGCCCTCCGCACGGCTGCCATGCGTCCTTTTGACTCCACCCCGGCGGTCATCCTCAGTGATGAATTTTACGGCGTTTTGCCAAAAAGCTTCCCAGTCGAGCGGGTCGAAAAGAGCGTTCAAGAATTGCTCGCCTTTGTCCAGGAGGAATTCAGGGCTGTTCCGGCGTTGAAGGATATCCAGCAGTTGGCTCTTACCAAACAGATCGCGGATCACACCCTTCCCATAAAAGAAATCGAGAAGATTCTTTTGCGGATTGAGGAGAGCTTGAAATCCCGCCCAGCTTCCCCTGAGATGGATATCGCCCGCTTTGATTACCTGGATGCCTTTAATCGCCGCAGCCAGTATCTACCCCTCTCCCAGTTGGGAAACACCGCCGACCTGGAAAATGAAATCACACTCGACAAGGTGTACATTACCCTGAATACCAGAACCGAGATCGACATGGAGGAAGGCGAAAAACGCCCGCTGACCGCTCTGGAGGCTGCTCAGAAAAATCCAAGAATGGTTCTGCTGGGGGACCCCGGCAGTGGCAAGAGCACCTTCGCTCGAAAATTTCTGGCATCCCAGGCGCAAGCCTGTTTACAGCAGACTGAGCCGCTTAATGGCATCCCCGCTGATTTGCTGCCGGTTATGGTATTGCTGCGCGATATTGCCCCGCGTCTGGAGAAAGCCGGTCTGGCACACCTAGAGGATAAAAAGGCGGCGGCTGCCTTCTATGCTGCCCTCGAATCACAGGCACTCGAAGACCTGCAGGGTTATTATTGCGTCCCCGAATTCTGCGAGGGAATGAAAAAAGCCTTGCGCAGCGGGCAGGTTTTGCTTGTCCTGGACGGGCTGGATGAGGTACATGAGGACGCCCGCCGCCTGATCCGCGACCATGTCTGGGATTTTGTCAAAAACCATGATGTTCAGCATCTGCTCATCACCTGCCGGGTGCGATCCTACACAGGCGAGGCAGTCATGAATGGTTTTACTCCCTTTACCCTGGCGAATCTGAACCAGGAGCAGATCAATGACTTCTCTCAGGCGTGGTACAATGCCCAGCTCGAAAATCTGGGCAAAAGCAAAGTCGCTGAAAAAGTGGAGGATTTGCAGGTTGCCATCCGGCGTGAGCCTCGCATCCTGTCTCTGGCTGAGAACCCCCTCTTGCTGACCGTCATCGCCAGTATCCATCAGGCGGATACCCAATTGCCCAACCAGCGCGTCGTCCTCTACCGTCGCTCCGTCGAACTGCTCCTGGAACGCTGGCAGAAAGATAAAGGTAACAAGGCTGCTTTATCCCAAAATGAAGCTTTGAATGTCTTTCTGAATGACAGTAAGAACAGCGGTCTTCTCCGTTCGATCATGGAACGCCTGGCGTATGAAGCCCACAAAGCCGGCATGGGAAAAGAAGAAGCCGACCTGGAACGCATGCAGGCATTGGAGATCCTCGATCAAGAGGAGTATCTTAACGATCTTTCCCTTGCGCAAGCATTTCTGGATTACGCCAACCAGCGCGCCGGTTTGTTGATGGGACGCGGCGGCAGCCTTAAAAAACCGATGCGTTATACCTTCCCCCATCGTACCTTTCAAGAATATCTGGCAGGCTGCTATTTATTCAGCGGGCGCACCCGTGATATCAGCCCGCGACTGTTGCAGCATGCCGCGGAGGAGGAATACTGGAATCTGGCGGTCGAACTGGGTGCCGAGGAAATCCTCTACAGTGGCAAAAGCAAAAGCTATGAGGACTTGCTGGATATAGCCAATGATCTCTTGTCCAGTTGCGAGGATGATGTCTCCACCAGTCAACGCCCCGTACTCTGGGCGGGAAAAATCGCCTCTTTGATTAGTGAAGAGAATATCAGACGGGATAAACGCACCGGCCCTGTTTTTTTGAATCGTCTGTGTCCGGGGTTGGTAACTTTGTTTTCCAGCGAGTTGACCCCACCCGAGCGCGCCGACGCCGGGCGTGCCCTGGCAAAATTGGGCGACTCGCGTCCGGAAGTCCTGGATGTAGATTCCATGCAGTTCTGCTTCGTCCCGGGTGGCGACTTCGAGATGGGCAGCGACCCATCCTTTGATGGATTTACACGAGATGATGAGAAACTCATCCACCGCATGAAGCTGCCGTCTTTCTGGATGGGGCGTTTCCCGGTAACCAACGCCCAATTTAATGCCTTTGTGCGGGATGGAGGGTATGAGCTGCAGGAATTCTGGGCTGAAGCCGCTCAGGCTGGTTTCTGGAAAGAAGGGTGCGGGGTAAAAAGGCGTGGTGATGAAGCCTACCGGTTGGCTCCGGTAAATTACGCTGAACCGTTCAATCTGGCAAATCATCCGGTGGTTGGGGTCTCCTGGTATGAAGCCCTGGCGTTCACCCGCTGGTTGGAAAAGAGGTGGCATGCTCAGGGTTTGCTTCCCGTAGATTGGAAGCTGCGTTTGCCTTCCGAAGCCGAATGGGAAAAAGCCGCCCGCGGTGGATTAGAAACGCCGCTTAATCCGGTACTGTGCGCTGCACAAGCATTGGCGTTTGCTGCATGTGAAGTACTCCTTCAGCCGAACCCATTGCCGCGCCGCATTTATCCGTATGGCGACACCAACGATCCATCACGCGGCAATACCCGAGACAGCGGCGTCAATGCAACCAGCGCCTTGGGATGTTTCCCGTCTGGGGAAAGCCCTTATGGTGCAGAAGACATGAGTGGCAATGTTTGGGAATGGACGCGTAGTTTAGGAGGACCCTATCCCTATGTTTCCACGGACGGCAGGGAGGATTTAGACAGCAAGGATCGCCGCGTGTTGCGTGGTGGTGCCTTCGACCTCGATCAAGTCCACTCGCGTTGTGCTTACCGCCACTGGTACCTCCCGCTTTTCAGGGACTTCGACCGCGGGTTCCGTCCTGCGGTCTTTCTATGACTCTGGTCTCTGTCTTCTCTGAATCTCTGGTGTCTCTGAATCGTGCAGTTAAAAATTTTTAAAAATTTGAGCATAGGATGAAAGGCAGCAGGACTTGAGGATAAAATTTTCGAACATTGATTATTTTAGAACAAGTGTGTCAAAACAAAGCAGACTCAAATTAGAGGTTAACGATGCGTAGATGATTGAAGAACTTGTCCCGTTTCGAAAATTTTTCTGGGATTGCGATTTTTCCGCACTTGATTGGGATGAACATCGTGACTTCATCATCCGCCGTATCCTCACCGCCGGAGATTGGGATGCATTGTGTTGGCTGCGTGCATATATTGGGGATGATGCCTTGCGGGGTTGGATCATCCAACATGCCGCTCGGAGTCTTTCGCCGCGCCAGATCCGTTATTGGGCGTTGGTGCTGGACATCGATTCTTCACTGGCAGATCTTTGGGTAATCGAAACTAAGACTTTAGGTTGGGAATGGAGGTAGGGCTATGGCTTTTTTCACCACAGGATTGACAGAAAAACAAATAGATATCCTTCATAGGATGGGTGCGTGGACGTTGCAGCGCAGTTTTTATCTTGCCGGTGGGACGGCTCTCTCAATTTACTTTGGACATCGCGCTTCAGAGGATTTAGATTGGTTCACGATGCAGGTCATTGCAAACCCGCTGAATCTTGCCCAAACCATGCGTACAGAAGGCATTGATCTGATCACTGAAAGTTTTGCCGAAGGTACATTGCATGGAAGTATCCATGAAGTCCGGATGAGTTTTATGAGTTATCCTTATGCATTACTCCAACCTCCATTTATCTGGACGGAAATGAATTGTGCTCTGGCGTCTCTGGATGATATTGCCTGTATGAAGTTGGTAGCTGTTGCCCAGCGAGGTACGAAAAAAGATTTTATCGACCTCTATATTCTGCTCCAGTGCTATAAGTCCTTATCCGAATTACTTGATTTGTATAGACAGAAATATGCTTCAGAAAACATCACCCCCGTATTAATCGGGCTGGTTTATTTTGATGATGCCGAGCTCGATCCGCTTCCTTTGAAATGGGATGTTCCTTGGAACGATGTGAAGAATTATCTTCAAAAGTCTGTGTGCCAAATTAAGTAGATTAAAACGATAGCTTGTCTGGCTAAGATTGGATCCACGCGATGTCAGAGACTGCGGCAAACCTTTTCTCCATCACCGCGATCGCTTGCGGATTGTTATCGATCAAGATAAACTTGCGTCCCAATTGCAGGCAGGCTTCTCCTAACGTGCCGCTGCCGGCGAAGAAATCCATGACAGTATCACCGGGATTAGATGAGGCT
>JBAXBF010000260.1:0-4861 GCA_037142095.1 Chloroflexota bacterium | reverse complement strand
TTTTATTATGATCTATTCATTGTCAGTGATTGGTGGACGTGGTAAAATTCATAAAAACAAAGAAGGAAAAGAAATTCTTTAAGGAGCAAAGAGATTTATGGAAGCACAAACTGGAACTTTTACCGTCAAGAAAGGATTGGCGGAGATGCTTAAAGGCGGCGTAATCATGGATGTAGTCACTGCAGAACATGCGCGAATTGCCGAAGAAGCTGGAGCATGTGCTGTTATGGCACTCGAACGCGTTCCGGCAGATATACGCGCAGACGGTGGTGTTGCCCGTATGTCAGATCCAGAATTGATTCTAAAGATTATGGATACAGTCACCATCCCCGTAATGGCAAAATGTCGAATCGGACATTTCGTCGAAGCCCAAATCTTGGAAGCTATCGGCGTAGATTATATCGACGAATCAGAAGTACTTACCCCGGCGGACGAGGAACACCATATCTACAAACATTCCTTCAAGGTACCTTTTGTGTGCGGCGCACGTAATCTGGGTGAAGCGCTGCGACGTATTGGTGAAGGGGCTGCCATGATTCGAACCAAAGGTGAAGCTGGCACCGGTGATGTCGTTGAAGCAGTGCGCCATGCCCGGACTGTCTTGGGTGAAATCCGCCATATTCAAAATATACCCGAAGAAGAAGTGATGGCTTATTCAAAACAAATCGGAGCACCCTATGAATTGGTCATGGAAACACGTCTCCTTGGGCATCTACCGGTAGTAAACTTCGCCGCAGGTGGGGTAGCCACACCCGCTGATGCAGCTTTGATGATGCAGTTAGGCGTAGACGGCGTTTTTGTTGGATCAGGCATCTTTAAGTCCGGCGATCCAGCCAAGCGAGCGGCTGCCATTGTTAAATCTGTGACACACTACCAAGATGCGCATATTCTTGCTGAAGTCAGCCGTAATTTGGGCGAACCGATGGTCGGACGCCAAATTTCTGCCATACCCGAATCTGAAAAGATCGCAGGAAGAGGCTGGTAAGCATATATGATTATTGGCGTATTGGCGCTGCAAGGAGCCTTTCGCGAGCATATAAAACTGCTGCAAAAAATTGGTGTGGAAGGGCGAGAGGTGCGCCTGGCAGAACATTTAGAAGCACTGGATGGTTTAATCATTCCTGGCGGCGAATCTACGACCATTGGCAAACTGGCAGTAGATTTCAATCTTCTAGATCCTTTGCGCCGCTTTGGTAGTATGAAAGCTATTTGGGGCACCTGCGCAGGAGCCATCTTTCTTTCAAAAGATGCACGCCGCCAGCAACCATTGCTAGGTTTGATGGACATTGTCGTAGAACGCAATGCCTTTGGGCGACAGGTTGAAAGTTTTGAAATCGATCTGAAAGTACCCGAGTTAGAGGAACCCCAAAAACCTTTCCATGCCATCTTTATCCGAGCCCCATTAATCGAAGCAGTACAAGATAATGCAAGAGTATTGATAAGCCTATCCGATGGACGCATCGTTGCCGCACAACAAGGACATTTTCTGGCAACTTCGTTCCATCCCGAGCTTACCGATGATGCCCGCTTTCACCTCTATTTTACCCAATTGGTGGGCAGGAATGGGAATTAAGATAACCTCGCATGTCAATCCGTTTCCTTGATTGGAGAGACTTCTCTTTTTTACGCAATTGTCGCAAAGACACATTGTTTTTTTACAACGCGTTGTTTTTGACAGCAGGTCCATTACAAACCTTGGAAACAATTCTTTCCTCGCTGGTACCTCTAGGCGGCGCATTCACCCTTGCATATAAAGATACTGGTACAAGCAAGGACAGTCAGGATAAAAACATGCTCATTGGTCAGGTAATCCATCGTGCCGGAGATGATCATGCTTACCTCACTTTTCTAGCACCAGAAAGTATACTCGAACAAGAAATTGACGGTTTTTTTATCTTGATTGACAACCTCATAGCGGAAGCAGGGAAACGCGGCACCTTACACTTATTGGCAGATGTAAATGAGCATTCTGCGGCGTTTACGCTATTACGGCAAGCAGGGTTTTCGGTTTACACTCGCCAGCGCATATGGCGCATTTCCGACCCTCCCCCTATTCTCCCAGAAGTAAATACTTCTACAATCCAGAATTGGAGACCAGCTACATCCCAAGATATTATCGCCATTCAAGGACTATTCTGTAATTTGGTTCCAGCATTGGTGCAAAGAATAACACCTTCGATGACAACCCATCTAAAAGGATTGGTCTTTTATCAAGGAGATGAATTACAGGCTTACCTTGACTTGCGTTTCGGCATTAACGGAATTTATGCAATACCATTGGTTCACCCCAACGCCGAAGATGCCGCACTCACCTTCGCCAACGCATTGAATGATTTACCAGGTTTATCACCCCGCCTCAATCGAAATGTATATATCTGTGTCAGTCACTTTCAAAGCTGGCTAGAATCCACTTTAGAAAAACAAGGGGCAGAATCCTCTCCACCCCAGGTATTGATGACTAAACATCTGGCAATCCAACAGCCTTCCACACAATCGCTTTCTCTATCCAAATTGGATCAAAGACAAGCAAAGACGTTTGCCTGTGCCACACTAGGAGATAAACAATATGACGCAAGTCCGCATCATTGACGATTTAGATATATTATTAAATGTTTTACCAAGTCAGATCGCTGCAGAAGTAAAAAAGATTAACAAAAATGACCATCTATTGGAAGTCATCATCGATCTTGGGAGAATGCCAACTGCCCGTTACACGAACGATGAAGAGTACAGCCTGAGTCAAACAGAAATTACCCAGCAAGACATCGTTTTTGTTGTTGATCATATCAGTCAATTTAACGATGATAATCGTGCTGGACTGGAACGAACACTGCACCGCATCGCTGCTATCAGAAACCGATCCGGACATATTGTCGGGCTCACCTGTCGGGTGGGACGAGCAGTGTATGGTACACTCGATATTATCGATGACCTCATTCTAAGTAATAAAAATGTGCTTATTTTGGGACAACCAGGGGTTGGTAAAACAACCATGCTGCGTGAAGCTGCGCGCATTCTCTCTGAAAAAAAGCGCGTCGTGATCGTCGATACCTCAAACGAAATTGGTGGAGATGGAGATGTACCGCATCCAGCAGTAGGTATGGCACGCCGAATGCAGGTTGCCAAACCATCTATGCAACATGAAGTCATGATTGAAGCAGTGGAAAACCACTATCCACAAACGATTGTGATTGATGAAATTGGACGTGAATTGGAAGCGGCTGCAGCTCGGACAATTGCTGAACGCGGGGTTCAACTCATTGGCACAGCTCACGGGTATACCCTTGAAAATTTGCTCCTTAATCCAACCCTCTCGGATTTGATTGGCGGTATCGATGCAGTAACGCTTTCAGACGAAGAAGCCCGGCGGCGTAACACGCAAAAAACGGTACTAGAGCGCCGCTCACCGCCAACCTTCGATATCTTAATCGAGTTACAGGCACGCAACCGGGTAGCTATTCATTCAGATGTCGCAAGCGCTGTAGATTCTTTGCTGCGGGGACACCCTCTCCCCCCAGAAACCCGTTACCGTAATGAGAACGATGAAATTCACATCGAAAAACCACCTCCCAATCTTGCATCCTGGCCATCTTCACAGGGTGGTTTAAGACGGCAAAACGGTAATCAACAACCCCAAAACAGACGATCAACATCTGTCCAACCGGATGAAGACAACTTCTTTGATGTAGATGAGCGGGAGGTTGTCTCAGCGAAACAGAACAACCTGCAGCCAATTCGTATTTACCCGTATGGTGTAGCTCGTAACCGCCTGCAACAAGCAGCCAAACGGTTGGGTGTCCCTGCTATCATTGTTGATCACGCTACCGAAGCAAACACTCTCGTAACACTCCGAACTTATTATCGTAGAAATCAGCAAACAATTGTTGACGCGGAACGGCGGGGCATACCCATCTATGTCCTGCGCTCCAATACAATTAACCAGATGCAGTCTTATCTAAGCGATTTGTTCAATTTGCATTCTCTCGCCGGTGACGATTTCGATGATTCAAACACATTCGACGAAACACGCGTTGCAATTGAGACAGTTTTAAACGGTGAACCCTGGATTGACCTGCTCCCCGCTTCTTCGCATGTCCGTCGCCAGCAACATGAAATGGCACGGCAAGCAAAACTGCTTTCACAATCGATGGGAAAGGATCCTTACCGTCGTGTGCGGATATTTAGGGAGTAATTATGTTCATTTCATTGGAAGGTCCCGATGGCAGCGGTAAGACAACTCAGATACCCCTTTTAGCAGAATACTTGCGTCAACTTGGATATGATGTACTTACTACCCGCGAACCAGGTGGAACAATTATCGGCGACCAGGTTCGCGAGATTCTATCCAATACAGCAAATACAACTATGAAACCGCGCACTGAGCTTTTACTCTTTCAAGCATCACGTGCCCAATTAGTAGATGAGGTGATCCGACCCCACCTTGCCAAAGGTGGGGTCGTACTCTCCGACCGGTACGCTGATTCGACACTTGCCTATCAGGGATACGGGCATGGAATCAGCCTCTCCAATCTCCAACCCGTTGTATTTTTCGCCACAGGTGGTTTGAAACCCGACCTGACTCTTTTTTTAGATGTGGAGGTAGAAGAAGGTTTACGAAGACGATCAAAAGGGGGAGGTTGGAATAGACTAGATGCTTATGAACTCGAATTTCATAAACGCACTTATAGCGGCTATAAACATCTGATAAACATGGAACCTGAGCGCTGGGTCGTCATCGATGGGCGCCAGCCGGTTACACGTGTACAAACGGAACTCCAACAAGCCGTAATGGATCGTCTTAAGAAGCACACGCCTGATATCGATAACAATAGTAATGTGATGAATTGGGGAGCATGAATAA
>JBAXBF010000259.1:0-4868 GCA_037142095.1 Chloroflexota bacterium | reverse complement strand
GACGCCATATATAATATCAACTTCTGATTTGCGTGAATCCCAAAAATCTGGTAAAATTCAATTTCCTGTTGCGTAGTACCCTTCGCGGCGGGAAATCTATTTTTTTAGAAGGGCTTGTAAAGATGAAAGTACTTTTACTGCAAGATGTATACAAACTTGGACGCGCCGGAGATGTCAAGAAGGTAGCCGACGGCTACGGGCGCAATTACCTCCTTCCGCAAGGGATGGGAGTTCTGGCTACTGTGGGTGCACTCAAACAGGCAGAGCGCATTCGGGCGAGTGCAGAACTGCGCCGCGCACAGCTCAACCATGAGTTGGGCGGTGTGGCAGAACACATCCGAAATTTGCGCGTTGAGTTTCCGATGCGCGCCGCGACAGAGACCAATAAACTCTATGGTTCGGTCAGCACACAGATGATCGCCGACGCGATCAAAGCCAAGAGCGGAATTGAAGTCAACCGCCGCCTAATTGATATCCAGCCCATCCGTCTACTGGGTGAATATAAAGTGCCTATCCGCCTGACGATGGATCTTGTACCTGAAGTCAGCGTGGTTGTCTATCGAGAAGGTGAAGCCCGTTCAACGGCAGCCGTTGAAAGCCGCCCGGTTGTCGTTCCGGTAGAGAAACAAGACGTTGAGGCTGAGGGCAATGATGAATCAGTCCATCAGTCAACAACTGAGTCAAGCCCGGCAAGCGCGTAACCTAAGCCTGGAAGAAGTATCAAAAGCGATCCGGATTCGCGAGCCTCTCTTGGAAGCAATGGAGGCTGGCGAATTCGACGCGTTACCATCCGCTGTACAGGCACGCGGATTTCTACGCACCTACGCGGAGTATCTGGGATTAAACCCGGAGCCGATGCTCGAAATCCTGGGCGCCCGGCTCTCATCCGGTCACGAATCGCCGTTTCGAGCCGCCATGCATGTACCCACCGAGCCGGAGTTCCCGGTCGATGAGGAATCGCTGGCAGTTTACCAGGCAAAGAAATCCATGGCAAATGTGGCGGTCTTTGCCGAAATCGGTAAGCAATTGCGCAGCCAACGCGAGGCGCTAGGTCTTTCTCTGCTGGAAATCGAAGAGCAAACCTATATCCGTTCTCACTATCTGCTGGCGATGGAGAACGGCAATTTTGCCAGTTTGCCCTCCTCCGTCCAGGGACGCGGCATGTTGAAAAACTATGCGGCTTATCTCGGGCTGGACCAGGACACCCTATTATTACAATTTGCAGACGGCTTGCAGCAGAGTTTTCACTCCCGCCAGACAGAACGCACCCAATTCCACCAACTCGAACAACCCCAACAACTTAAACAAACATCGCCAGCGACGAAGCCAAAACTTACTACACCGCGGCGCATTTTTTCAACCGATTTGTTTTGGGGAATTCTGCTGTTCTGTTTGCTGGCTGGTTTTGTGGGTTGGGGGGTCTTTACTGTACTCAGCTTAAGCAGCAAGCAAATCCAAGAACCGACACCCCCCTCCATCGCAGACGTTCTCCTGTCAACCCCCAGCCCTACCGTAACGACGACGCTGCCTGCACCGACCCCCAGCAGTGCAGCCATCTTTTATCCCACGGTCGTGATAACATCGCAAGCAACAACGGAAGGCGGAACAGCGGGAGAAAACCCCGCAGGAGAAACCAGCCCCGGTAAAGTGCATATCAACATTTCAGCCCGCCAACGCGCCTGGCTGCGCGTCATCGTGGATGGCAAAATCAAATTTCAAGGCAGAACCGAACCCGGCAGCGCATACACTTACTCGGCTAACGACCAAATCGAAATTGTAACTGGCAATGCCGGCGCCATTCAAGTTCTCTACAATAACGAGGACTTGGGGACGCTGGGTTATATGAACGAAGTCGTTAACCGGATTTATACGGCTCAGGGAGCTTTGAACCCAACCCCAACGATTACCCTGACTCCCACCATCACGCCGACACCCACGATCACGCCGCGCGCCACGGCTGTGCCCAAAACACCTTCAACGACCCCAACCCCTTGATATAGGACAATTATGAAAAAAACTTTCCATCTCATTTCCCTAGGATGCCCCAAAAACTCGGTCGATTCCGACTCGATGGGAGAATTACTCTATCGAGCAGGTTACAAGGCAGTGGAAACACCCGAAGAAGCCGAGACGATCATCGTCAATACCTGCGGCTTTATTGCTACGGCGCGTGAGGAGGCTTTTAATGTGCTTAACGAAATGGCGGCACATAAACGCCCAAACCAGCGTCTCATCGCAGCCGGCTGCCTGACTCAGCGTTACGGCGCCGAAGTCGCTCGCCAGGTGCCGGGATTAGATGGAATCCTTGGCACGCGGCGCTGGATGGACATCGTCGAAGTCGTGAGCCGGCTGCGCAAACAAAAACATCCCGAACCCATCTACCACCTGCCGGAAACATCGAAGATGGGTACCGATGAGCAGGACGCGGTACGCGCCTCTGTACAAGGACAATCTGCCTATCTTAAAATTGCTGATGGCTGCCGCCGCCCATGCGCCTTCTGTGCCATCCCACTCATCAAGGGAACCCAGGTCAGCCGCCCGACTGAAGCAATTTTGATGGATGCGCGTGCCCTGCAGGAGGTCGGCTTGGATGAAATCATACTGCTGGCACAGGATACCACCGATTACGGTTCCGATCTGGGGATGAAAGATGGGCTGACCCAACTCCTCAAAAAGATGGTCAAAGAAGTCCCTGAAATTCCCTGGCTGCGGGTGATGTACGCTTACCCGGGCAGCGTGTCAGATGCTTTCATTGAATTAATGGCAAAAGAAAAGCAAATCTTGCATTATCTGGATATACCCCTCCAGCACGCTCACCCGGCGGTTTTACAACGGATGATGCGTCCCGCAAACATGGACTGGGTTCATGCCACCCTGAATAAAATGCGAGCGGCTATCCCCGACCTGGCATTACGCACCACCTTTATTGTTGGTTACCCGGAGGAGAGTGAAGCCGAGTTTCAAGCCTTACTGGATTTCATGCGTGAAATTCGGTTTGACAAAGTGGGCGCGTTCCAATATTCGTTTGAAGTCGGAACCAGTGCCGAAAAACTGGGCGATCCCATTCCAGCCGAAGTGAAACAGGAACGCTGGGAACGATTGATGGAACTCCAGCAGCAAATCTCACTGGAACGCAATCAGGCATTGGTGGGCAAGCGCCTGGATGTCCTGATTGAAGGGGAAGGTGAAATCGATGGCAGTGATGAACGCATCTATGTCGGGCGCAGCTACCGCGACGCACCGGAAATTGATGGGCTGGTATTGATCGAAAACGTGGGGGATGAGGAAGTTTCAGGGATTGTACCGGTACAGATCAGCGGTGCGATGGCTTATGATCTGGTAGGGCAGATTGTATTTTGATAGATTTTCTACATAACGTTAACACCATTCTTGCACGCAGGGGGTATCCTATAGGAAACATAAAAAATAAGCAATTATTCTGCTAAATGATGGATTTAAGGAGAGTGTAACATGTCGAAAATTATTGGAATTGACTTAGGAACTACCAACAGTGTCGTGGCAGTAATGGAAGGCGGCGAACCGACCGTCATCACAACTGCTGAAGGTTCAAGGCTCTGTCCTTCCGTAGTCGCCTTTACGAAGAATGGCGAACGCTTGGTTGGACAAACCGCCAAACGTCAGTCAGTTATTAATCCAGAAAATACTGTTTACTCCATCAAGCGATTCATGGGACGCCATTACGATGAAGTTGAAACTGAGCGTAAAATGGTAACATTCCCGGTGACGAAAGGGGCTGCTGGAGATGCACGCGTATCCTTGCCTACTCCAAACCGTGAATTCACCCCCCAGGAAATTTCCGCCATGATTCTTGCCAAGCTCAAGAACGATGCCGAAGCTTATCTGGGAGAACCGGTCACCAAAGCCGTCATTACCGTGCCTGCGTACTTTAGCGACAGCCAGCGCCAGGCAACCAAGGATGCCGGTAAAATCGCCGGTTTGGAAGTCATGCGCATTATTAATGAGCCTACGGCTGCCGCGTTAGCCTATGGACTGGACAAGAAAACAAATGAAACCATCCTGGTTTTCGACCTGGGCGGTGGTACGTTTGACGTCAGCGTTTTGGAAGTCGGTGATGGTGTGGTGCATGTAAAATCCACCAATGGAGATACGCTTCTGGGTGGTGATAACTGGGATGAGCGCATCGTCAACTGGTTGGCGGACGAATTCAAAAAAGATCAGGGCATTGATTTGCGTCAGGACCGCCAGGCATTACAGCGTCTGCGCGAGGCATCTGAGAAGGCAAAAATCGAACTTTCGACCATGCTGGAGACGGAGATCAACCTGCCCTATATTACTGCGGATGCCTCTGGACCAAAGCACTTACAGATCAAGATATCGCGTGCCAAGATGGAACAGCTCACCGAAGACCTGGTAGCACGTCTGCGCAAGCCTTTTCAATCTGCGTTAGATGATGCCGGATTGAAGACTGGCGATATGAATGAAGTCGTGCTGGTTGGCGGCGCAACCCGTATGCCGATGGTACAGGATTTGGTACGCTCGCTCACGGGAAAAGAGCCGCACAAAGGTGTCAATCCCGATGAAGTCGTAGCAGTCGGCGCTGCCATCCAGGCGGGCGTGCTGGGTGGTGAGGTCAAAGATGTGCTCTTGCTGGACGTTACCCCTCTCTCTCTGGGAGTAGAAACGCTCGGCAGCGTCATGACGGTACTCATCGAGCGCAACACGACCATCCCGGTCAAGAAGACGGAAGTCTTTTCGACGGCGGAAGATGGGCAAACGGCGGTGGATGTCCATGTCCTGCAAGGTGAACGCCCGATGGCAGGCGACAATATGTCGCTGGGACGCTTCCGCCTGGAAGGCATCCCGCCTGCGCCACGCGGTGTCCCGCA
>JBAXBF010000258.1:0-4876 GCA_037142095.1 Chloroflexota bacterium | reverse complement strand
GCAGCCTGGGGTTCTATCTGCCCCGTGATCACTTCTCCAATCGTCGCCGCAAAGAAGTCCTGCGCCTCCCCACTCAATGGTGGATTCTTGGCACGTTCGAAGTTCTTCATGGCGTTCGGTACATCATGTCCGTGTTTCGCCAGAACCTCAGCATCTTTATAGGTCGATTCATACACTGAACCGATGCCGTATTCTTTGAAGAAACGGAGTGCGTTCTTCTCCGATGTGTATTCCTTGATCCAACTCCAGGCGGCATCCTTGTTCTTCGAGGAACTATTCATGAAAATGTTCCACAGACTCAGCCAGGGGAAACCCTTGCCTGGAAATTCCATCTGTGACCATTTTCCAACCACCTTCGACTTCGCAGGATCATCCGCTGCCGCTCGCAGGAACGACGGCCATCCAATAATCATGGCTGCCTTCCCATCCAGGAAGACTGCATTCGACTCATCCACGCTGAATGCTTTTGAGCCTTCGGATGCATACGCATCCGAGTCCTTATATACCTGGAATGCCGCTGCCGCTTTGGCTGGGTCTAATTCGAATTTCCCGTCCTTGTTGATGTACGTCCCGTCGTATTCTCCAAAGAATAACGCCGGTCCCTGTTCCGCTGCTCCACCCGCATACACAAACGGGGCAACATCCTTGGGTAACTTTTCCTTCAACGCTTTCGCTCCGGCTACGAACTCCGCCCACGTGGCAAATTTCGGATCTATCCCCGCATCCTTGAACAAATCTGCGCGGTAGATTACGCCGTATGCATCGATCCCGAAGGGCATTCCGATTTGCTTCCCTTCACTCCATTCGGATTTCTGCATGATGCCCTTAATCATCCCGGCACCAGCATTATCCTTCGCAATATACTCGTCTATCGGCTGCATGAACTTATAGACATCCGCCAGATAATAACTGCCGGACATTGCATCGTATTCGCCTGTCCCGGCAATCAACTGGTTGGTGTTGTTCTGGCGCAGCACTGCCCACGGGAAAGCTGCAATTGTAACCTCAAGACCCTTGTCCTTCAGTTCCTTTGCCACTTCCTCTGCCGCCTTATCGTAGGTGCCGGAAGCCATGTAAGATACGGTTATCTTGCCGGGTGTTACAGCAGCCGGTTCGGCGGGTGCGGCAGAAGATGCCTGATCAGCCTGTAAGCCGTTACGCTTTGCACTCTCGAGCGTTGCCGGTGGGACAGCCAGGGTCGCCCACTTGGCATTGATTTTCTCGACAGCAGCCTGGGGCTCTATCTGCCCCGTGATCACTTCTCCAATCGTCGCCGCAAAGAAGTCCTGCGCCTCCCCACTCAATGGTGGATTCTTGGCACGTTCGAAGTTCTTCATGGCGTTCGGTACATCATGTCCGTGTTTCGCCAGAACCTCAGCATCTTTATAGGTCGATTCATACACTGAACCGATGCCGTATTCTTTGAAGAAACGGAGTGCGTTCTTCTCCGATGTGTATTCCTTGATCCAACTCCAGGCGGCATCCTTGTTCTTCGAGGAACTATTCATGAAAATGTTCCACAGACTCAGCCAGGGGAAACCCTTGCCTGGAAATTCCATCTGTGACCATTTTCCAACCACCTTCGACTTCGCAGGATCATCCGCTGCCGCTCGCAGGAACGACGGCCATCCAATAATCATGGCTGCCTTCCCATCCAGGAAGACTGCATTCGACTCATCCACGCTGAATGCTTTTGAGCCTTCGGATGCATACGCATCCGAGTCCTTATATACCTGGAATGCCGCTGCCGCTTTGGCTGGGTCTAATTCGAATTTCCCGTCCTTGTTGATGTACGTCCCGTCGTATTCTCCAAAGAATAACGCCGGTCCCTGTTCCGCTGCTCCACCCGCATACACAAACGGGGCAACATCCTTGGGTAACTTTTCCTTCAACGCTTTCGCTCCGGCTACGAACTCCGCCCACGTGGCAAATTTCGGATCTATCCCCGCATCCTTGAACAAATCTGCGCGGTAGATTACGCCGTATGCATCGATCCCGAAGGGCATTCCGATTTGCTTCCCTTCACTCCATTCGGATTTCTGCATGATGCCCTTAATCATCCCGGCACCAGCATTATCCTTCGCAATATACTCGTCTATCGGCTGCATGAACTTATAGACATCCGCCAGATAATAACTGCCGGACATTGCATCGTATTCGCCTGTCCCGGCAATCAACTGGTTGGTGTTGTTCTGGCGCAGCACTGCCCACGGGAAAGCTGCAATTGTAACCTCAAGACCCTTGTCCTTCAGTTCCTTTGCCACTTCCTCTGCCGCCTTATCGTAGGTGCCGGAAGCCATATAAGATACAGTTATCTTGGCTGATGCGGCTGCCGCAGCCGGAGCTTCAGTAGGGGCAGCGGCTGGTGGTTGAGTAGGCGCAGCAGCCGGAGCTTCCGTTGGCGCAGCGGCTGGTGGTTGAGTAGGTGCAGCAGCCGGAACTTCCGTTGGTGCAGCGGCTGGCTGGCAGGCTGATAGCAGGACAGCCAGAACTATTACAAAAACCACTAAAATATTAAGTATACGTTTCATTTTTCATTTTCTCCAAACAGATCATTTACAGAAACTAATAACCGATTACGTTCGCTATAAAATAAAGTTCGTGTTCTCTGTCTCTACTACCTCCTTTCTTTCATCCAAAATCCCTGTTGATCTTCTCTATCATCCCTCTAAAGGTTCGCAGCCAACTTCTGGATAAACGTGACCACCATTTCCTCTGTTTCAGGCATGAAGGCACCCGGTTGGCGGTAAAATCGCCAGGCATCATTAACCTCATAGCCACCTTTTTCGATAGAAACCCGATCCGGTATATAACCTACGATGGGACCTGCGTAGGTTACCGGCAGTAACATCATATTTTTTCCAGCCGCACGGATTTTTATTCCGCTCAAGGCGAACAATTCCGCAGCAATAAAAGCAAATCCAACTTGTCCAATCTGCCACAAACCAACCCGTAGTGGACATGGGGAAAGAAGTTGTCCAGATAAAATCGCGTTTAATGTACGCCTTTCAGCCTGCTCCAATGCCTGTGCACAAAAAGCGGCTTTGGATGGATCAGGGCGTTGACCGGGTTTAAAGTTCATAATATCTGCCAGCAGCCTGAGAGTCTCTTGTATTTCCAGTGAGTCTTTATCTCCTTCCGCAATCTGTTCCAACCCTTTAATATTTTTTTCGACGATAGCTTTCTGGGGTAATGCACAAAAAACTAAAGGCAAGTCTGTCATAATCATTCGAAAAGGGACGCTGGGCAATGGCTGTACTTTTTGGGTGATGTCTTGCAGATACTCCATACAGAGATCTACCCAGGCAATCATTGACTTACGATTTCCTGAAGTGTTAAGGGGATTTATATCTCCAGTAGTGCCCTGAAGATACAAACAAGGTGCATCAAATTTCTTTGCGACGCGCTGTGCAAGCTCACCCGGTATATCTCCCTGGATGAATTGGCTGCAAACAGCCGCCCCATGACAGGCAAAATGCAACAGAACAGCCAGATTTCTGCCTTGCATATCACGCCAGACCAGGACCGTTAACATATCATCCACGGGACCCCGCTCCAGCACTGGCGCGTCCGGTATCGCCGCCATACTGACCCTGCCATCTGCCAGGACGGCTCTCCGATTATATGTGAGACCCGGGATACGTATCTGTGCTGAAAACAATTTTGCCGGAGTGAGTTTCCGCATTGCTTCCTGTACCGCCAGCAATGTCTGATCACACAACCATTGTAAATAAGCTGGATTGGGTTCCAATTCTCCTTGTAAAGAACATACTGGGGGGGCACTATGATTATGGGTCGCAGTCAGGACACAACGCTCGCCCGCAAAAACATCACCAAGACAAGTCTTTAAAGTGGATAGAACACGGCATTCCAATTCACGAGATATTCCTAATATCTCATAGCTGATGAGCATCGAAAGAATACCATTTTGTGATAAACAAAGTGCACGCACAAAAATCGGCGCAATCACTCCAAGAGCAAGTTTATTTTCACGGAAGATAAATCCACTCAAAGTAGTAGCGGTACCATCAGTTGGTGTAATTTCTACTTCAGCAGCCCCAATTTCCAGAATATCTGACATAGCTCAATTCCATACGTTTTATTACAGACGAAGAAGGATTAGACCCAACCAGGTCAGAATTTGGTCGTGTACAAGCGAACCAAACACTTCTATCCAAGTTGGAATAAACACACTTGTATCATAGCAATTTTTTATCCCTCTGTCAAGATATTTTTCGATAAAATTCGAAGACCCTTTGTTAAGTTGAATTATTAGCATGTATTTGATACAATTGGAGATGTGCAATGGCAAAAATAGCAGTTTACCATTCTAAATTTGATTGTATTATTTATCGCATAATTACAAGCTGGAACAAAGTTTAATGAAAGACACCATTAATATCACGCATGATCATTTCAAGATACACAAAAAGGGTCAGGATCTTGATGATTTACGAAGTACAAATATGTCGGTGCTGCTCTCTGCTATCTGGGATCATGCGCCTGTGGCACGCTCAGATTTGTCGCAGATGACTGGTCTGGCTCCTTCTTCGATTACCCGGTTATTACAAATCTTAAAGAGCCAAGGTTTGATCAGAGAAGGTAAAAAAGGTCATTCTTCAGGTGGACGTCTTCCTCAATTAGTTGAACCAGACCCTGAAGCCGGTTTGATCGTTTGTCTGGATATCAGCGGCAGCCTCGTACGTGCGGGCGTGTATAACACAGCCAATCAATTGGTTCAAGTGTTGGAACAGCCTTTTCAAGGTTTCGGGCCTGACGCGGTTCGTAAACAAATCATCAGCCTTGCCCATTCCATGATGGAGAATAGCCAGCTTCACCCACCATTAAAATTTATCGGAATTGGGGTATGCCAACC
>JBAXBF010000257.1:0-4886 GCA_037142095.1 Chloroflexota bacterium | reverse complement strand
CCCATCTCGTGGTGGATAACCTCGAGGAAGATGCGCCGGTTACCCATGACCTGCTGGCAGACTGGCTGCCGCACTGCGCTTCTGCCCTGCTGGTCTTTGACCGCGAGGCTGGTTACCGGCGTTTCCTGGGCGCCGATCCGCAAACCGCCTATGCCCTCAAATCACTGTGTTCCCAATCCAGACTGTTTGAGGAAATTTTCACTTCTTCGGCAGACATCCAATCGCTGAGCGAATCATTGGCAGTCGCTGTAGATGAGGATGCCGTGGCGCATGCGAAGCGCCGCCTGCGTTCAAAGGCACAGCTCGACAACGTTCTCGAATATACCCAGGTGCGCTTTTTCCCGCAGATGCTGGATTGGCTCGCGGACAAGGTCGCCAACCTGGTAAATGAGAGCGGCGTTAAGGCGAGCGAGATAGCGGTTTTATCACCGTATCTGAGCGACGCGCTGCGCTTCTCAATGACACAACGACTGGAAAAGCGGGGGGTGCCAGCGCGGGTTCAGCGCCCATCGCGTTCACTGCGGGAAGAAAGCATTGCCCGCTGCCTGCTCACTCTGATGAAGATTGCCCACCCTGAATGGGAGATGCTGGTTTCTGAAGATGACCTGACCTACGCCCTGATGCTGTCCATCACAGATATGGACATGGTGCGGGCGCGCCTGCTGGCAGCCATCGTCAAACCCCGCCGCAGCCGTCCTGAACTTTCTTCCTTTGACTTGATCAATCCGCTGACGCAGGAGCGCATCACCCATACCCTCGGCAGACGTTACGAGAAACTGCGCATCTGGCTGGTTGAAAATGGCAGCGTGCCGGATGATGAACTCGATTATTTCATCAGCCGTCTTTTCGGCGAGGTGCTTTCTCAGCCCGGTTTTGCATTCCGCATCGGGGTGAATGCCCAGGAGATCACCGCCAACCTGATCGAATCGCTCCAGAAATTTCGCTGGGCAGCCTCCAAGACCCTGGTAGAAGAGGGGATCACCATGGGAAAGAATTACGTTGAAATGGTGCAAAAAGGGATCATCGCCGCCAGTTTTGTGCGTTCCTGGCAGCCGCAGGAAGAAAACGCTGTCTTATTGGCACCCGCCTATACCTTCCTGATGCGCAACCAGGCGGTGGATTACCAATTCTGGCTGGATGCGAGTTCCAATGGCTGGGCAGAGCGTCCCATCCAACCCCTCACCCATCCATATATCCTGGCGCGCGGCTGGCAGACCGGCAGGACTTGGACCGATGTCGAAGACGTGGAAACCAACCGTACGGCGCTGTACCGTCTGATGATGGGTCTGCTGCGCCGCTGCCGGGTGAAGATCTTTCTGGGATTCAGCGAATTCGGCGAGACAGGCTATGAAGGTCGCGGCGCGCTGCTGCGCGCCTTCGACCGTGTTTTTCGTTCTGTGCGTTAAACCTCATTTGATGGTTATGTTCAGGGTATAACTGGCAGGATTCCCATCCGAAAGGATGTCAAAAGCATAATCCTGTGTCAGGGGCAGAATACCGGAGAACGAATTTTCACCCGTCACATAGCCGCGCACCAGATACTTCCCATCCGTCTTCCCATAGATGGTCAGGGTGGCATGATCCCTTTGGGAATCCAATTCCACAGTCATCCTCTGACCCTTCAAAGCCCGCAGAACATAATAATCTGCGCCGCGCGCCGATATGCCGCCCCGCACCGATGCTGAAATAGCACCTTTATCAAATTGGATGCGCGTGCGTCTCTGCGGCTGGGGCGGGGTCGGTCCAATCGGGCTGACTTCGACTTTCAGGGAATAATCTGCCGATTTGCCGGTCGAGATGACGCTGATAGCGTAATCCTGGCTGTATGGTGAGGTTCCTTCCCACGAAGTGGCTCCGGAATGTTCTCCGTTCACCAGCGGGTTGCCGTCTGCCATGCCGTAGATCGAGAGGACAGCCCGGTTTTTGGTGGAGGTAAGCGTAAACTTCATTTGCTGCCCGCGGTGGGCATACAGAACATAGCGATCAATTTCTCCGGCTCCTAAGGAATCGTTGAAGGTGGCGACTGAACCTCCCGGTGGGAATAGAATGCGGATCATATCGGGGTAAACGGTCGGATAATATGGGACGGTAGGATATATGGGCGGTAAGGTGGGATAGATCGTCCCTACAGTTACCCTTGCCCAGACTGGCGTGATTCCATCCGACCCCACGCCAAAGACGCTGCCGTAGCGCGAACGGAAGAGGTAGCTGATCTGGTAGATGCCCGGCGTCCAGGGGGTGGTGATCGATACAGAAACATCAACACTTCCTCCGGGTGGAATGGAAACATTCACCATCGCCGCAACCGTTTGTCCGGTTTGTTGGTTGATGATGGCGTAATCGGGTGTCCAGGTGCAGGTGCCAATATTTTGGACACGCCAGATTTTGGAAAAGGTCTGTCCAGGGTTGACCTGGCTGTAATCTGGATAGGTTGTATCCATCACGAAGATAGCCCGGTCGCAGGGCTGGGGTATCAGGGTGGGGTAATACGGAACAACCGTCGACGGTATTGGTGTTAGAGTTTGCGGGACGAGTGTGGGCGGCTCGGGAGTCTTTGTAAGCGTCGGTTGAGCCTGGGCTGTCTGGGTCAATTGGAAAATGAATTCCTGGATGACAGCCGTCTGGGTGAGCGGCAGCGCAACTTCCACATCGGCGGTCTGGGTAATCTGCATCTCAAGCGTCTTTTGCATGGCTGCTACGGTCAACACAGCGTTGGTGCTGGCGGCGTTGCCATTCTCCACTGGGCGGGGTGGTGGAAGTAAATCACAACCTGCCAGAAGGAAGAGTGCCAGCATGATAGCCAGAATAAAAAGAAGTTTTGTGCGTTTCATAGGATCAGCCTCCTAACATAATATAGCATAAATCGATAAAATACTCACCTTAGTGTTTCCTGTGTAACTCCATGCGCGGTTTTGCGTAGAAAGTATCATCTAAAAGCTAGACGATGCAACATACTAAAAAGTTCCCTGAAAGGCGAAAGCATCCGGTGTAGATATGACCCTCAGAGTTGGGGAAGGGATGATCCATTGTTATCCTCTGCTTGCACCTCTCTTCCCAGAAGCTACTCAGGCAATGAACGAAATCTGTTCCTTCATTAAAATGCATTTGAATGCGTGACCCCAAAGCCCAATGAGTGCGTAGGGCGGTGGGAAAACCAAGAATGGTTTAAGAAACCCCATGAGATTTAAAAAAGTAGGGATGGAGCATTACTCCATCCCTACTGAATACGGTCACTGTAAGATAAAACTTACCAGGGTTTGACGCCGGCTTTCCAGTCTGCTGGCTTCGGTTTCCCCTTCCACATCTTGCGCTCTTTCTCTACATCTCCACCCCAATAAGCTGGACCAGAGGAGAAGAACTCGCTGTTGCGTTCGGTATCGCTCTTAAATTCATCCGGTACTTCATCTTCAGGGGTAATTGCCCCTTCTACTGGGCATTCCGGCGCGCAGGCACCGCAGTCGATGCACGTATCAGGATCAATAAAGAAGCAGTCGAACCACTTCGGATCATCAGATGGACCTGGTACGATACATTCTACCGGGCAAACCTCAACACAATCTCCTTCACGGGTACAGAGTTGGTTAATTACGTATGTCATTAGAAAAACCTCCTAGTCATTGCATTTATTAATATCAGGGAAGTAGTCCCTGTGTTTACAAAGTTTATTTTTCGAAAAGGGCAGTCGCTTCTTTCCAGTGAATCACGTCCCAGAAACCAGCCACAAACCTGGCACGGTCGTTACGGTAATCAACGTAATAAGCGTGTTCCCAAACGTCTACAGTAAGGATGGGTTTCTTGCCATGTTTGAGCGGATTATCAGCATTACTTCCCTGCATTACTTCCAATTTGCCAGATGGATCTAATGCCAACCATGCCCAACCGGAGCCGAAAAGTTTAACTGCTGCGTCGGAAAAAGCCTGTCTGAACGCATCCAAATTGCCGAAGTCACGGTCAATAGCTGCTGCTAATTTTCCGGATGGTTTTCCACCGCCGGACGGTGACATGCAATTCCAGAAGAACGTATGATTCCATGCCTGGGCGGCATTGTTGAACATCGGTCCGGAAGCCTTTTGAATTAAATCTTCCAGAGTCATCGTTGCCTCGGGTTTACCCTCAACCAAACCATTTAGGTTTTTGAAATAGGCAGCATGATGCTTATTGTAATGGAAATTCATTTGCTCTTCAGAGAGAAAAGGCTTGAATGCATCCAATTTAAAAGGTAATTCTGGTTGTGTAAAAGCCATCGTATTTCTCCTTAATTATAATAGATAATGTAAACTTTACCGAACGATTGTTTCAAGGTAAAATACCCTGATTACAGACATTTTATGTCCAATTTTATTTTAGATTGTAGTCTGCGTAAGGTTAAATGTCAAGCAAATAATGAGGAATCTAAACGATCTTTAAGACATGTCAGTAAAACTTTCCCCTAAAGTCTCACCCCTGCTCGTATTGTGCCTGGGGATTCTGGCAACTTCGACTGGTTCCCTGTTTATCCGCTATGCGCAGACGAGCGCACCCTCGCTGGTTATTGCTGCTTACCGGCTCAGTCTGGCAGTCATCTTCCTCTCTCCATTTGTATTGGTACGCCGCCGGGCGGAATTGAGCCATCTCTCACGGACAGATCTATCGCTCGGTCTTCTATCTGGCTTTTTTCTTGCCTTACACTTTGCTACCTGGATCACTTCTCTGGAGTATACCACGGTCGCCAGTTCGGTCCTTTTTGTCAGTACGACTCCCTTGTGGGTGGCGATTCTTTCCCCCTTTGTTTTGAAAGAACATCTGCCGCGGCTTGCTCTGGTTGGAATGGGGATTACCCTTGTGGGCGGGATCATTGTAGCATTAAGTGATACTTGCAGCCTGTCGGCGGCTGGTTTTATCTGTCC
>JBAXBF010000256.1:0-4902 GCA_037142095.1 Chloroflexota bacterium | reverse complement strand
GGTAACTTTGACCTTGATCACTTTGGCAAAGAGTAGGATTGGGGCTTGAATTCATCTAATCAGAATATTCCAATTCTCACTTTGGGGCAAGTACCCATCTATAATGATCTCATCCTTGCGCCGATGGATGGTTATACCGATCATCCTTTGCGTGTGATCTGCCGCCGTCTTGGTTCGGCGATGAGTTATACCGAATTTATCAATACACGCGAATGGATGGAAGGTTATCCGGGTATCGAGAAGAAGTATGCTTTCAGCGAAGAAGAGCGTCCGGTGGTCTTTCAATTGCTTGACCATGATCCTGATAGAATTATTGAAGTGGCGCTGCGTCTTCAAGAATATCAACCGGATTTGATCGATATTAACATGGGTTGTCCGGAAAAGGGGATTTCGGCACGGGGGGCGGGAGCTGGCTTGCTGCGCTCTCCACTGACGATTGCCCGAATTTTCAAGCGATTAAGTCGTTCTTTGAAAGTACCTTTTTCTGCGAAGATCAGGCTGGGGTGGGATGAGGGCGATTTAAGTACCGCAGTTCTCGCGGCGCGTATCGTTGAAGAGCATGGAGGCGTGCTTCTGGCAGTCCATGGACGTACGAAACGCCAGGGATACAAAGGTGAGGTAGATTTAAATGGGATCGCCGAGATTCGCCGTTCAGTGCAAATACCTGTGATTGCCAATGGAGATGTCAAAAAGGTGGCGGATATTGACTTCATCAAAGTGCGTACTGGCTGTCCAGCCGTCATGATTGGGAGGGCAGCGATTGGAAATCCATGGATATTTTCTCGTCTTGACCGCTGTCAGGTACCACCCCATACTGTTTTACAAATCATGCGAGACCACCTGACCTTAATGTTGGAATTTTACGGTGATCCTAAGGGGCTGATTATTTTTCGTAAGCATGCCGCCGGTTACCTTAAGCCATATGCCCTATCTTCTGAGATACGTGCCGGTTTATTGACCACTATTGATGCAAGCGAATTCATGAGACGGTTACAAGAGATCATCAGCGTCCAAGATCAATAAACCGGCAAATTGGGATCAACTTCTCTTGCCCAGGCATTGATACCGCCGCGGAGATTACGCAGGTGCTTAAAGCCGGATGCGTGTAATTGGTATAGAGCTATCATCGAGCGGGTTCCCCCCTTGCAAAAGATCACAATTTCCTTATCACGATCAAATCTATTTGTATGTGCCGAGAACTGTCCGAGAGGGACATTTTCTGCGTTTTCAATACGTGAAATTTCTAATTCTTGCGGTTCGCGTACATCAATCAGAAGGATTGAATCACCGCGCTGGAGTCGTTCTGCCAATTCATGTGGTTCGATGTCAAAATCTGTATTCTCCGAATTTGAGGATATGCCGCAAAAAGCATCATAGTCTATCAACTCGGTGATCTCAGGATATTCACCACATACCTTACAGGATGGGTTTTTTCGCAGACGTACTGAGTTGAATGTCATATCAAGCGCGCTGTAGAGCAACAACCTGCCAATGAGAGTTTCTCCTATACCGAGGATATTTTTAATGACTTCCGTTGCCTGGAGCGTTCCGATCGTACCAGGTAGAACGCCGAACACGCCACTTGCACCACAACTTGGCACGGATCCCGGGGGAGGCGGTTCGGGAAATAGGCAGCGGTAACAGGGTCCCCGGCGTGCATCGAAGACACTTACCTGCCCATCGAAACGGAAGATTGCGCCGTAGATATAGGGTTTTCCCATGAAGACACAAAGGTCGTTGGTCAGGTAACGGGTTGGGAAGTTGTCGGAGCAATCAACAATGATGTCATATTTTTCAGCAATTTGCCTGGCATTCGCTGCGTTAAAGGTATCATTATAGGGGATAACGTCAATTGCTGGATTAAGATCAAGCAGGCGGGTGCGGGCTGATTCAACTTTAAGGGTGTCAATAGTGGATATTCCATGCACGATCTGGCGTTGAAGGTTTGAATAATCCACGACATCATAATCTACCAAGCCGATCTTCCCTATACCAGCCGCAGCGAGGTACATGGAGACTGGAGATCCAAGTCCTCCCGTGCCGATGATGAGCACCGAGGCGTCCTTAATTTTTTTCTGTCCTTCCTTGCCAACATCCGGCAATAGAATATGACGCGAATAGTGCAGAATCTCGTCATGGCTCAATTCAGAAGACATAATTACTCCTTTGGATTGCTTAAGCGATTTGATTTTATCATACTTGGACGCTTAGGTTATAATATAGCAATGGATATCGTTTCTAACATAACGGTGGATGAGAGCGAAATAGAATTTAGCTTTGTGCGTGCTTCGGGACCAGGTGGGCAAAATGTAAATAAGACTTCGAGCGCAGTGCAGTTGCGTTTCGATGTAGTGCGAAGTCCTTCTTTGCCGGAAGATGTGCGTCAAAGACTTATCACCTTGGCAGGCAGCCGGATGACCAGTGCAGGTACCCTGATTATAGAAGCGAAACGCAATCGCGACCAGGTACTAAACCGCCGAGATGCTTTGGATCGCTTGGCGGACTTACTACGCCGCGCTGCTCAGCAGCCGAAGGCACGCCATAAAACCAGACCTACGCTTGCATCAAAACAGAGACGGTTGGACTCAAAACGTCGTAGGAGTGAAATTAAGCGCATAAGGAAGGAAATCGAATGAGACAGTGTATGTTCAAATCTATTCTGGTAATAGGTCTGTTGGTTGGGCTAATAGGTTGTGCAGCGGAAACCTCCTTGCCACCTTCCCCAGCATCTTCCATTTCCGTCTTATCAGTAACGCTTATACCGCCTTCTCTTGTTCCAGTAACTTATACACCCACGCCTGCTCCTGTCGTTTCTAAAACACCGGTTGCTTCCTTGCTCGCTACTTCGACAATTGTTGTTAAATCATTATCTTCTTCAACAGTAGTTCAGCCAAAGGCTACAGGTACGATTAGTCTGGAAATGCGTGCAACGGAACAGGCAAACTCTATGTTTGCATTAGTAAAAGACCTTCAATCCAGAGGTTACCTAAGTACTACGGACGGCACTTATCATCGTCTGGATGATCATGAATCGAATGTAATCAAGGAATACGAGCGCAAACAGGACGTGATCGATGGTTTTTACCCGACCAATTTTGTCCTCCAGGCAGAAATTGCATGGTCGAAACCGTCTGCCAAGGCGTTGGACAAAGAAACCAGTGGTTGCGGCTTTGCGTTCCATAAGAATCCTAAAAGCGACTATGAATTTAAGATCCAACTGGATGGTAAAGCAGATATGCGGCATCTGGAATATGTAGACCAATTTTCGTTTAAAACATTCTTGATTCAAGAGGTACCATTTCGCGCTTTTGTTAATCAAGGCAAAGAGAAGGTGATGCTTGTTGTGAATGGAAATCAGGTTGTACTATTTGTCAATGATCGCGAAGTGATAAAAGGGAACGATGAGAAACTCACTAAAAAACCGTCTAACGAGGGAGTTATTTCTTTCTCAATGGAAAACGGAGGGCTTGTTGGCGAGTTTACGTGCAATTGGTCAGATATTGAGCTCTGGGAAATCAATGCGAATCCTACTGATAAGAATGACAAAATCCCTTCTATTACCAGTACGCCAACACCCGAATTGAATGCCGAAGATTACTACAATCTTGGCGTATCCCTCTATCAGATGGGAAACTTCGAAGAAGCAATTATCAAATTTACGCGGTCCATTGAGTTGGCTCCAGACGTGTATGTTTCTTATTACGCACGAGGAATTCTCTACTTTACTCGGGGAGATTATCCCAACGCACTCACTAATTTAAATAACGCAATTGAGCTTAACCAGACGTTGGGAATTCTTTATTACAGGCGCGGGCAAGTTTACCAGCGTGCTGGAGATTCAGATAAAGCTAATGCTGACTTTGATAAAGCGAAACAATTAGGTTACACGGAGTAATTAAAGTCTGTTTTGCACTCAACGCGGTTCAGAATCCGCCATGCTAAGAATGTGACCCAGCGCGAAGGTGACTTCTTTTGACTAAATTCCCACGTTTTCCAGGGTAACCAGACTGACTCGGGGGTAAATTTACCGTCATCATCTGCCTTTTCTCGCAGCTTGGCAAGCATATCTTTTAGGTGTGGGTCCTCGTGTGACCAAGAAAATCGGCTCAATATATCCAGAACATGAAGTAAGTCATACCACACCAACGGAGCTTTTAATTTACAGAAATCTGTTCCCATATAAAATAAATAAGGATGGTATTCTTTCCGTTTTGCCCATCCAACCAGAATAGATTCAACCCCTTTTTGTGTTGCAGGATGATTTTGGTATTGGGGAATTTGAGCTAATGCACTTAGCATGATCAAATTGGCATACGGGCATGGGTCTTCCTTACGCCCTGGTCCACGGAATTTTCCCAGATCAGGTGAGGCAGTACATCGCCACCCATTTTCGCTAACCAGGCTTATCAGATAGTCAGCAGCTTTTTGAACACACGGTTCTGTGCCAAGCCCAAATCTCAATAAAGCATACAGGATCAGGGGCGCATCCGTCAGAACCCATGTCCATTGATCTACTCCAGAACCACCGAAATGGATGGGAATATTAATTAAGACTTGGAAGGGTCCTTCTGGAGATTGATGTTCCAAGATTTGTTCAATGATTTCTTCAATTTCAGGATCATTCTTGGTTAATCCTAGATCTGCCAGGAAAACGAGTTTATGAATAAGATGACCAGATGCTTTATGGTTTGTCAAAACGGAGCCAGGCCATTTACCCAATTCTGAGAAGATTTCTTGAATCTGTGGTTCATGAAGCATCTGTTCTCGCGCGATGAGAACATCCTGATCCGTTTCAGATTTTCCGAATAAATCTACCAAGGTTCGATAACGAATCCAAGAGGGTCCTGCCATCAACCAATTAATATAATTGAGCATTATCTGCCTTTTACTAAGCTATCGGCG
>JBAXBF010000255.1:0-4929 GCA_037142095.1 Chloroflexota bacterium | reverse complement strand
ATGTTTTACATATCGAAAAAAAAGTAGCAGTTACACCGCTAAGCCTCGATTTGACGTCACGGGTTGACTTAGATAAATTGGATTCAATCCTACGTTGTTAATAAAGTTGATTTGTTCGTAATATTTAACCACTGCCCATATCAATTATTTTGGTAATAATTTTGCCATGACATTGTTTCCAGTTAATAGGCCGTTATCGAAACGTCTTTTAGACTTAGTTCTAACAAGTATCGGCATTGTTCTTATCTCACCTATTTTTTTATTACTTACTATTTTGGTCTATATATATCACGGCAAACCAATCCTCTTTAAGCAGCGCAGACCAGGATACAAAGGGGTACCTTTTCTTCTTTATAAATTTCGGACTATGACGAATACTCATGATAAACAAGGGAATCTACTGCCTGATGAACAACGCTTAACACGTTTTGGAAGTTTCTTGCGTTCAACAAGCTTAGATGAGTTGCCTGAATTATTTAATGTATTGCGCGGTGAGATGAGTCTGGTTGGTCCACGTCCATTATTGATGCAATATCTAAGTCGTTATTCTCCAGAACAGGCGCGCCGCCATAATACCTTACCCGGGATAACTGGTTGGGCGCAAATCAATGGACGAAATAAATTAAGTTGGGATGAACGCTTTCAATTAGATCTATATTATGTTGATCATTGGTCATTCTGGTTTGACCTGAAAATATTAATTCTTACTTTTTGGAAAGTTGTCCAGCGTGAAGGAATCAGCCAAAAGGATCATGCGACGATGGAGGAGTTTTGGGGAGATAAAAAAACGGATTAGTTTATTGCATAACTTATTTCTTGAATCAAAAAGCAACAAGGCACAATACTGTGCCTTGTTGCTTTTATTGATATCTCTCGAAATTTTACTTCTTGTACTTGATTGCAGCTTGCGCAGCGGCTAAGCGAGCAATAGGTACACGGAACGGCGAGCAGGATACGTAGTTATTACCGATCAAATGGCAAAACTCGATCGACTCTGGGTCGCCGCCATGTTCACCACAAATGCCGACTTCCAAATCGACCCGTGCCTTGCGTCCGTCTTCCACCGCCATCTTCATCAGGCGCCCAACACCATCGCGATCGATGGTCTGGAAGGGGTTCTTGGGCAGAATTCCTTGTTCGACATAGATCAGTAGGAAGTTACGTTCAGCGTCGTCACGACTATAACCGTAGGTCATCTGAGTAAGATCGTTCGTACCGAAGGAGAAGAACTGAGCTACTTTAGCAATTTCTTCCGCAGTAACTGCAGCGCGCGGGATTTCAATCATCGTACCGAATTTATATTCGAACTTGATCTTTTTCTCTTCCATTACCTGAGAAGCGATTTTCTCCAGACGTGGCTGGATATAATCCAGTTCTTTGACCGTGCCGGTCAGAGGGATCATGACTTCAGGTTTAACGACAATTCCGCGTTTGGCTGCATCTGCTGCACCTTCAAAGATGGCATGTACCTGCATCTCGACGATCTCAGGCATAACTATGCTCAAACGAATACCCCGTAATCCCATCATCGGGTTGCTTTCATGCAACGCAGTAACTTTTTCAAGCAATAATTCTTTTTCCGCTAACCCGGTTTTCTCTCCTTTAACACGCATTGTAATGACTTCTTCCAAAAGCGTTTCTTGAGAGGGAAGGAACTCGTGCAGTGGCGGGTCAATCAAGCGGATAATAACAGGACAACCATTCATTGCATCGAACAAACCTTCAAAATCCTTTCGTTGGTGAGGAAGAAGCTCATTTAGCGCTTTAGTGCGTTCTTCACTGGTTTCAGATAGGATCATCCGCTGAACAATAGGTAAGCGGGTTTGTTCGAAAAACATATGCTCAGTTCGACATAATCCAATCCCAACTGCACCATAGGAGCGAGCCCGTTGTGCATCCGCTGGATAGTCAGCATTTGCCCAAACCTGTAACCCACGCGTCGGCCATCCTTGAGGTGCTTGGCGAATTCCAGGTGTTGCACAAATTTCATCCGCCCAAGTAAGTAAAATCATCAATTCTTTTTGTTCTTCTAATTTCGGTGATTGGGTTGGAATCTTGCCTGCAAAAACTTCTCCTGTAGTTCCGTCAACGGAAATCCATTCGCCTTCTTTTACAATTTTTCCACTGGCTTCAAATTGACGCTTTTCGAGATCAATCCGTACGTCTGATGCGCCTACAATACAAGGTACACCGAACTGGCGGGCTACAACTGCTGCATGGGATGTGGCACCCCCTTCACTTGTAAGGATGCCTTTTGAAGCGAGCATGCCATGTACATCATCTGGTTTGGTAAATGGACGAACCATGATTACATCCTGTCCATTTTCCTTCGCCATTTTTTCTGTAGTATCCGCATCAAAATAAATTTGTCCAACGGCAGCACCAGGAGATGCGTTTACACCCTTTGCAAGTAAACTACCTTCTTTCTGGAGTTTCTTTTTAATAGCTTGATCAAATTGTGGATGAAGCAAAGTATCAACTTGTGTCGGGGTAACCCGTTTGATTGCTTGTTCTTTGGTGATCAAACCTTCGTTTACCATATCGACAGCAATTTTTACTGCAGCATTTGCTGTGCGTTTACCGTCGCGAGTCTGGAGCATCCATAAACGATTATGTTCAATCGTAAACTCCATATCCTGCATATCTTTGTAATGGTTTTCTAGGATGTCGCAGATTTCTAAGAACTGCTTATAAGCTTCTGGTAATTCTTTACCCATTTCAGCAATAGGTGTGGTGTTTCGGATGCCAGCTACGACATCTTCACCTTGAGCATTAATCAGGTAATCCCCATAAAGTTTGCGGTCGCCGTCTGCTGGATTGCGTGTAAAGGCAACGCCAGTACCGGAATCGCCACCCATATTACCAAAAACCATAGTAACAATATTTACAGCAGTTCCCATATCATGTGGGATATTCGTTGCATTGCGGTAGTCCACCGCGCGCTTACCGAACCATGACTTGAAGACTGCTTCAGTTGCCAAAGCCATCTGTTCAAAAGGATCTTGTGGAAAATCACGTCCCATTTCCTTTTTGACGACTTCTTTAAATTTGTTGGTCATTTCTTTCCAATCAGCAGCACTCATCTCTGTATCTAATTTATAGCCTTTGTGTTTCTTATATTCATCTAGCGGATCTTCAAAGGCTTCATCTGCAATTCCCAACACTACTGAACCGAACATTTGAACGAGACGGCGATAAGAATCATAGACAAATCGTTCATCCCCGGTCAGCTTGACCATCCCATCGGCAGTTTTGTCATTTAGACCGATATTAAGAACTGTGTCCATCATTCCTGGCATCGAGAATTTTGCACCTGAACGACAAGAAACTAACAGCGGGTTGTTTGGATCACCAAATTTCTTTGATGATAGCTTTTCCACTTCCTTAAGGGATGTGAGAGCTTGTTCCCACATGTTATCAGGAAACTTATTCCCTGAATCCAGATACGCGTTGCATGCTTCAGTAGTGATAATAAATCCAGGTGGAACAGGGAGACCGATGCGGGTCATTTCAGCTAGATTTGCGCCTTTGCCGCCTAATAGGCCGCGGACGTTATCCCAGGCACCGCCTACGGCTTTTTCTGCCTGAACAACTTCATTAAACATATAAACCCATTTTTTACTCATATAAGGTAAACCTCCGTATATAGATAGCCTTCCGGCATTTAATAACGATTTGTCTTTAACCGCTTTAGTTTATCACATCTTTATATCCCTGACAAATGTATTTATTGATTTATAATGGTTAATATGTTTTAATAGATATCAATGTATGAGATTTGATTGTTCTCAATAAAGTAGCTATATGGAATTTCTGCCAGAATTTGTTCGAGTATTAATAGTTGATGAAAATGATAAAACACGGAATACTGTCGCAAAATTACTCAAGGAAAAAGGGTTCATTGTCGCTGGTTTTGCAAAAAATGGCTTTGAGGCAATAGAAAAAAATGATGAACTTGTTCCGGACGTAATTATTATGGATATTGAAATGCCAGAAATGGATGGACTACAGGCAGCTCAAAATATTATTTTCCGGCGGAACATACCGATCGTAGTTTTGACCTCCCATGAGTCACTTGATTTTATTCAAAAGGCATGTGATGTTGGAATAGGGGCGTATTTGATTAAACCACCACGGGGATCTGAATTATTGAGTGCGATTACAATTGCTAGAGCACGATGTGATGATTTGATTGCCCTAAAACGACAGATTGAGGAGATGCAAGAACGAGAGATTAACCAAAGATCGATGGTCGCTGAATTACATGATCATTTGGTGGAAGATCTATCAAAAATCCATGCGATTATTGATGATTCACTTTCAAAAAATAAACTAATTGGACAAGGAATAATAAAATTCGGAGCTCTACAAATAAATCAAGACGCTCATTTTGTTTGGTATGATGGGAGACCCGTAGACTTAAGCGCGACTGAGTTTGCATTATTGGTAAATATTGTCTCGAATGCCCCGCGGATCGTTTCCGCTGAAGAATTATATCGTCAAGCACAACCTGATAATACGGAACTTTGGGATCCAAATGAGGTAATCCGCTATCATGTTTATCGTATTCGAAAGAAGCTAAAAGAAACTGGGGCGAAAAAAGATATTATTCGTAATGTGCGCGGTGTCGGGTATACCTGTGATGTTTAATGACGGGATTAATGTCCAAAGATCTGATCTTTCCTAACAATAGAATTGTTAACACATACCATATTATGGTGAGCTTGATTCAGTTTACGTTGGAATTGGACAGATATTTTCTAATCCGTAAAGAATTCAGTACAATCGAAGATATCATAGGTAGATGTTAATGGTGATACTTGAATGACCAAATTTGTTACCAGATGAATCAATCCCTTCTTTATATTTGACTGGTTCTGATCGAGTTTACTCTCAATTTCAACGTCTATAGAGATTACGCCGGTTATT
>JBAXBF010000254.1:0-4966 GCA_037142095.1 Chloroflexota bacterium | reverse complement strand
AATAATACCAAGCTGCATAACATTCTCTCCATTATCAATCTGTGATCTGTTCGCCTTAAGGGAACAGGAAAATTTATCTTATATTAATATAATAAATATGATATATAGTATAATATATGTCATATATTCGTAATTCGGGTACTTCGCTGTGCTCACACAATAACCATAATTCCGAGAAGTTATCAATCATTTACTTATATAGTATAACCGTGTTTCCGGCTTAAGAAAAGACAAGAACAAACAAAAAAGGAATACTTATGAAGCGCGGCATATTCATCAATCTGGCAATCATCTTCATTTTTCTATTGATCGGCATGCTTCCATGGATAGCCATGTTTTTCGCAACCCAAATAAGCGAAGTCAACGGCTGTAACATGAGTGTCATCTTTAGCGGCAGGCAGGGCGTGTGTGCCGATATGTACACCATTCTTGTGGTCAGCGGTTATGGGGGAATTGTTATCACTATGATTACGGTGTACGGCTTGGGAGCATATCTGTTGGGCGTATTGATTTTCTTCCTGATAAGCCTGGTAAAAAGCAAACGGGAAAAGCGCCCGCTTTCACAGGTGGCGCTGGGGATGGTTTTAAGTACTGTGGGCGTCTTTGCTGCCGTCCTTGGTGTCACGGCTGTCATTTATACAGTGAACTGGTATCAGAGCTCTTTTATCAGCGCCTGCAAAGGACTTCCCAATGTTCAAGTCAATCCCAAAGTGAAGAACGGCAACCTGGCAGCCGCGGTGAAGCTGACGGAACCGGAGGGTTTGCCGCAGCAGTACGCCATCTTCTCTGTTTCGCCAGATGGCAAGCTGCTGAACAAGTTAAGCAGCCAAGCCAACAGCAAGGATCCAGCCTGGTCAGCGGATGGGCAGCGCCTGGTTTACGCCGCGCAGCCCAGCCCCACGCAGCCCTGGGGTCTCTACCTGTCCGACCCACAGGGTCAGCCGCTTGGAACACTGCTGGAGAACCCGCTGGAAATGCGTTCCCCATCCTGGAAACCGGATGGCAGCACGCTGCTCTTCCAACGCTGGAGGGAACAGAGCAATCATCCCAACCTGGAAATCTTCACGCTCAATCTGAAGGACGGCACCGTGCTGCCGATCAGCAACAACCAGGCCGCGGACAGCTCGGCGCGTTACTCACCTGACGGGCGCCAGATTGTCTTTTATTCTGAGTTGGATAGCGCCAGCGAGATTTATGTGATGGATAGCGATGGGAAACACGGACGCCGCCTGACTCACAATTCCGATCATGACGGTGATCCAGCCTGGTCACCGGACGGGAAATGGATCGTCTTCACCTCCAACCGTGGCAGCCCGCTGGGATGGAGCTACAACCACCTGTACATCATGGCAACCGACGGCACCAACCAGTGCCAGCTCACCCACGGCAAAGGCTTTGAAGGGCATGCGGTTTGGTCACCCAACGGTGAGTGGATCGCTTATGTTAACCTGATGGACACTGATATTCACCTGGTGCACCCCGACGGCAGCGGAGAGACCACCCTCCCCTTCCCGCAGAAGATCAAGGAACTGCTCAACCTGGATTGGGCGGTTGGGGTACCGTAATTTACCCGCTGCGATTTTCGTATTGTTACCCCCAGCGCAATGACTACCTAAAGCGTATTCGCTTATGATATAATGAAAACAAGCAAACAATAAGACATCAGGTCTGGAGCGATGGCAAAACACGATCAAAGCTACAAGCAAATCTTCTCCAACCCGCGCATGGTCGAAGACCTGTTGTGCGGCTACGTCAAGCAGGACTGGTCGGTCTTACCGCATAAAACGGGTTGATTTCTCTACCCTCGAGCACGTCAACGCCAGTTTCGTCAGCGATGACCTCAAAGAGCGTGTGGAGGATGGTCTGGTGGCGAATCTGCGCTATTTGCTGATCGATGAAGGGCGTTTGCAGGCTTCGCAGTTACAGCAAGAGCGCAACCTGGCGTCCATCCTGTTTGCACTGTAGCCCTAGCCGAACAGCCGGGATCCGCAGGAGATGGAGCGGGCGGTGTCGCTCTTGGTGAAATGGCTGGCAGAACCGGACTTTACAGAGCTGCGCCGGGCATTTTTTGAGTGGCTCAGCAGGGTGTTCCTCCCGGTTCATTTTCCCGGGGTGGACTTCAGCAAGATCGATGAGTTGAGTGAGGTGAAGAATATGTTAGCTGTTCTCAACGAGCGATTTGGCACAACGCCACAAGAAATTGCGGATAAGCTGCAAGCCATTGAGGATCCCATCCGTTTGAAAAACCTTCACCGCAAAGCGATCCAAATTCCTTCCATTCAGGATTTTAGCGAACTACTCAAATAAGGGCACTGACTGGAATTTGATTTCTCAATCTGGACTGGCTGAGTGGGACCTTCTATTTTTTTAATATTTTTTTGAACGCAAAAATGTACATATTTACGATACATAAACATTGAATCAAGATTAATAAAAGCTTTCTTTCGTCGGAGATCTAATGCTATCCCAATCCAATCTAAGACAATCCATTCAGAAATTTCCTTATTTTTATGAGGGATTAGCGATAATCGCTATTGTTATTTTCCTTGGACAAGCATTTTATTATGCGCATACTAACCCAGTATCCATGGATGAAGGTACTTATCTCATGAAAGGTTTGTTATTTTTGCGCGGTGACTACTATCCCTTTCAAGATTATGGTCCATGGGTAAATAAAATGCCATTATCCTTCCTCATCCTTGGCATCGTTCAATTATTTTTCGGAGCGGGATTGCGGAGCGGAAGATATTTTTCGATCTTTCTTAGCCTTCTTACGGTTGTCTTTTTATACATCACGGTTTATCGGCTTATTGGGAAAAAATGGGCAACTGCAGCGTTATGGTTAATTGCCATCAGTCCAATGTGGATATCTCTTTATATGCATGCGACGACCCAACCATTAATTGCCTGCGTCCTGATGGCAGCAATATGCTTGATATTGGGAGATGAAGTTCCGCTCTGGCAGGTAATTCTATCGGGTGTCATGACAGCCACTGTCGTATTAATCAGGCAAAATATGGCACCAGTCGTATTTTTCACCCCCATTTTTGCCTTTTGGCATCATGGCAAACGCGCTGGCTGGTTTGCCAGCCTATCTATTTTATTAACGTTAGGGATTGTACATGCGTCTTATTATCCGAGGATATTCAGCATCTGGGCGGATATGATCCCATTCTCGGTTCCCATTCTAAATCAATTTTCCCCTCAACTAGGTATTGTATCCACCAACCCTCCCATTCAACATAGTAATTTGTTAAGATTCCTCATTTTCACTGAGGGCTTCCGTTTTTATTTCTTCTCCTTTGTTGGATTAGTGCTATCTTTGGTACTATGGAAAGGTGATTATAGCTCGCGCGGCACTTACCTTCGCCGAGTCGTAATTTCGCTCTCTTGGATCGTGGTGCTACTTTGGGGAATACATTTATACGGGGCCGTAGGGAATGATTATTGCCCATTTTGTTATTCAGGCTATCTTGCTTTTTTCGCTCCCGTCGTGTTGTTATTATCATTAATATCCCTAACGGGATGGAATAAGAATCCAGGATTTTTACGTTCTGCAGCCGTTGTATGTCTCGTATTATTTTTTTCTGTGTCAATCGGTTATAGTATTCGCGTATCTTTAAGGTGGTTGTTAGACTTACCCGTGCCGCGTATAAGCCATGGACAAATTCTACCTGGAGCGTCCAAGGTATGGAGTTTATTATCTTCCGCCCTGGGGATCCCTCATGCACTCTTGGACGACCTAATTCCCCCGCTGATATGTTTGTTGGGTGGTTTCATGGTTGTGATAATCGGCTTTACGATTGCGCGTTTTAATAAAAGTAAAACCGGGGGGGCGTACTATACGGCGATTATCTTTTTAGTGTTGGGTTCCGTGTTGTTACCCATGGAATTTTTCGGCAAAGGAAATTATTCTCTTAAATGCTCTGCTGACATAATTGTGCGGACAGAAGAGGTAGGTACGAAAATTGCTTCCATAGTCAAACCCGCATCCTTGGTCTATTGGGAGAATGATCTTTCACCGCTTCCACTCCTGTACATAAATAAAGTACGAGTTTTTCCGCCTCAATTGAATCATTGGTATGGTTATTTCCAAAAGGGAGATGCTGATATTCTTTCCAAATATGGTTTTTGGAATAATGAACTGGCACAACGCTGGATAAAACAGGCTGATTATGCGTTATTAGCCGAACCATATACACGCAAGTGGTCAAGACAACCTGGTTTTCTTACGCAATACGATGAAGTGAATTTCACACTGCCAACCGATCCATGTGATAATGAAAATGGATCCCCGATCCATATTTTTCGGAGGAAATGATAAAACTGCCCCATCTGGCAAATTGGGACGAGGTTGAAAAAATGAAGAATGGAAGGAAATCCGCTCAATGCCAAATGGAAAACTCAAAGAACATACCGATCATTCTTTTGGGTAGCGGAGAGACCACCCTCCCCTTCCCGCAGAAGATCAAGGAATTGCTCAGCCTGGATTGGGCGGTTGGGGTGCCGCAGCAGGCGCGGGCTGGGATGACGAACGGTGAGCGCAGCAGGGCGGAATAAGCATGCCTACCTGTTGTGGCATATTGTTATCATTTTCATTTTTCCTTGATCTGAGAATCTAAAATATGCTACAATGATGTATATCGGTAAAGCGCTGATGACACGTACCTGGCAAGAGGAATGACATGCGAATACGATCCTTGTTCATCTTAGCAAGTCTGATTCTTGTTCTTGCGGCTTGCTCAACGCTTGACGCCGCGCCACCTACAGCGGAATCCTTTTCTTCTTCTCCAACAACTACTCAAACGACAGAAACAGAAGAAACAATAACGCCTGTGGATATTATTTCTACACGCACAGTGGTCATAGAAGCAAGCGCAACTCCCATTCCGACTGAAACCATGACTCCTCCTGCCAGCCAAACACCGACGCCGGAAGCGACCGCTACTCTGATCTACACTCCTAC
>JBAXBF010000253.1:0-4979 GCA_037142095.1 Chloroflexota bacterium | reverse complement strand
ACGCCTTATATACCGTTGCCATACCGCCTTCCCCAAGCGGTTCGATGATGTGGTATCTTCCAATGGATTGTCCGCTCAAATCTGGCATAGGAACCTCCCGAGGTGTTTTGATAGGAATGATGCAGTTAAGGTTATTTTACCATATCTTTTGTTTGATGGTTTATAATAATATACAAAAGTATATACTCTGACTCACTTCCACTTATGCATATTTGAACTATTGTCCTGGACAATGCCAAGTCCCGTTAGGTAAAATGGTATCAAAACTAGATACATCCCGTTTATCCTTTTAATTATTCCGAATTGAAAGGAAAAATTGTTTTATCACTGTCTTTTAATGCCAATCGTACTGCGCCATGTTTTCTATGTTGGCGTCCACCCATGCTTGTCCGTAGAGAACCTTGCCCTTTATTAGAATCTTATTATAGCCGGGGATTCCTAAATCCATTCCGTCTTTGATATTTCCACCTTTGCCTTCTTTAATCATCAGGGCAAGCTTATTCATTGCATAACCCGAATCCGCTGGATCCCAGAACGAGACTTGAACTGTTATGCCAGCTTCGAGACCCTCCTTGTTATCAGGAACCAAACCAGTTCCGGCGATAAATGTCTTTCCAACACGACCGAGTTCGATAACTGCCAGAGCAGCACCAGGAGCATCTATAGAACTAGAACCCTGAATGCCCTTTAGATCGGGGTACTTCAGCAGCAATTCTTTGGTCTTATCATATGCTTTTTGCTTGTCATCAAAGGTTTCCTGCTTGCCTTCGGCAATCAACTGCATCTTAGGATATTTTTCCTTCTGGCGTGCGATGCCTGCATCCACCCATTCGTTATGAGTCCCAGAAGTCAAGCTACCAACGTACACAGCATAGGTGCCCTCTTCACCCATTGCTTTGGCAAGAGCGTCCATAATGTGAGCACCGAAGTCAGAGTTACTGAAGGCTTCTATGTCCCAATTCATATTCTGCTGGTTGGGAGCTTCATGGCTAATAACAACGATTTTGTTGTCCATTGCCTTCTTGAGGACTGGTTCCAAGATTTCTGGATACAAAGGAACTACGTTGATGGCATCGACTTTCTGAGCGATCAAATCTTCAATGATCTGAACCTGTAATGCACCATCAGCTTTATCAGGACCCTGTTGGAAAGCTGTTACGTTAGGGTTATCGGCACTAAATTTCTTGACACCAGTTTCCATTCGATTGAACCATGTAATTCCCGTAATTTTAACGATCGTTGCAAAGGTGTAGTTCTTTTTACTAGTCCCATTTTGAGACTCCACTTTAGATACATCACCATTTACAGGATCTACCCCTGTCTCTAAAGATCCATCCGCAAGTTTCTGATAAGTCTCGTTTAATTTAGCTTTGACTTTCGTTGAAATAGCATTCTCAGTATTATGGAACGGAGCTAAACCAACACCATTCACCTTAGCATCAAACATCTGCGTACCACCTTGAAATGTACCGTTGGCAGAAGCCTTCACAGAGGTCTCCACAGCTACATCTACGCGTTTCATGGCTGAGCTAAGTAGTTTGTCGGCACTCTTCTCAGCGCCATTCTTGAAGGTGGTCAGATATTCGTCCTGATCAACACCGATCACCCACACACCCTGCTGGGCCGCACCAAGGATACCTCCTGAACCAGTTGGACCTCCTGCACCGAAGATCACATCGGCACCTTCTGCAATTTGAGACTCAGCCGCAGCTTTGCCACGCGCCGGATCTGTGAAAGAGTCGATATATACACCTATCACCTTGCAATTCGGGCATACATACTTCACACCAGACTCATATCCATTTCGATATTTCTTCACTGGAGGTATTTCCATACCACCAACGATACCAACTTTCTTACTCTTAGTCATCTGTCCAGCAAGTACACCTGCCATGAATCCCGCCTGATCTTCACGGAAAACCAATCCCTGGATATTTTTAATCGCTGGATCATACGTAAAATCGACAATCGAGAAGTTGATATCAGGATACTTCTCGGCTGCGGCTTTGGTTGTATCGCCCATCATGAAACCTACGGTTACGATGTGCTTATAGCCTTCATTTGTAAAGGTTTCAATGTTCCTCATGTAATCATCAGAAGAAATCGTTTGAATATAATTGAGTTCAACTTTTGCCCCCTCAGCGGCTTTCTTGGCACCTTCATATGCTAACTGGTTGAAAGTACCATCATTCACCTTTCCAACATCGGTCACTAAACCAACTTTTTCAACCCCACCAGCACCATAGATATATATCGGGGGATTCGTGGTTGTCGGATTAGCATCTACACCAGTATTACCACCTCCGTTCAGAGCGAGGGTGGGGGTCTGCCTCCCCATAACCGTCAGCGTTTCCTGCGCATTGGCTGCCACAGTCTCCTTATTTATTACACTTGCGGTTGTGCTTGGGCGGTTCAGCAGCCAACTTGCACCTCCAATGAAAACAATCAGCATCATCAGCACTATGCCAGCGATGCCCAGCAACAAAGAGGTCGGAAACGCAAATTTCTGAGATGGCGCTGATTTCGTAGATAGTAGACTTTGAGGAATATACGGCGGCGGGGTTGACGTTCGCTCACGCTGCGCAGCCGCGGGCGTTGTCTGTCTTGCCGGCGCAGATGGTATCTCCCACACGCTGGCAGGCGAAGAAATCGGAAGCGCTGCTTTCGCTGATGGAGATTGGGGGATGGGCTGTCTGGGTGGGGCTGCCTCGGCATAGTCAAACGTGGTTTCATTTCCCATGGACGCTACAGAAGTCGGGGTAAACGTGGCTAATCTCTCCAGCGCGTCTGCATACGTACCCATTTCCTCATAGCGCGCATGCGGTTCTTTCGCCAGGGCTTTGTATATCACACGCTCAACTTCTTCAGGCAGCTCGGGTAAAAATTGTCTGGGACGCGGCAACGGCTCAGTCATTTGTTTCATCAATACCCCGGCCGGGGTATCGGCATCATAAGGCACGCGCCCGGTGACGAGTTCATAGAACACGACACCCAGGGCATATATATCCGTCTGCGGGAATATCTGGTTCTGCCACTGCTCGGGTGCCATATATTTAGGCGTGCCCACCCCCACCCCTGTACCGGTCAGGGTTTGTCCTTCTTCTAAATCCAGAATCTTCGCCACCCCGAAATCGGTCAACATCGGCTGCCCGCCTTCGGTAATCAGGATGTTGGCGGGTTTGACGTCGCGGTGGATGGTCTCCAGCCGGTGGGCATATTCCAGTGCACGTGCCACGGGTGCCAAGAGGCGGGCGGCTTCCTGATAGGGCAGCGCTTTACCGCGCCTCTTTAGCAGTAAATCTTTGAGCGTGCCACCCGAGAGGTACGACATCACCAGATAGGGGCTGCCCTCATACTCGCCGTAATCTATCACCGGCACGATATTAGGATGGGTAAATTTAGCCATGCGCTTGGCTTCACGCTCGAAACGCTTCAGCATTTTTTCCATGTGATCCGCGCCGATCTGCCCGCTGCGGATGAATTTGATGGCGACTTCGCGCTCCAGGCGTGTGTCATATGCCTTATATACTGTTGCCATGCCGCCTTCGCCCAAGGGCGCTACGATATGGTATCTTCCAATGGATTGTCCGCTCAAATCTGACATAGGAACCTCACGATGTTCGATGAAGAAATGATTCAATTCAGGTTATTTTAGCATATTTTTTGTTTTATGGAATACAGAAATATAATGAGAAATTTGCCTTTATAACGTGATTTTTGCCCGATTTCTCTGTTTTTAGCTAGTTCTCAGGCAGTTTATTAGGGTCCTGTTGGATATTTTCATCCATTGAAACACTGGGGAAAGTGCAAGCCACTTCTCCCAGACATCATCCCCACTTCAGAAATCCAGCATTTCAGAATCAAGGCAAGCGAACACAGCGAAAACCGTTGATAACGCCCCGGAAATTCGGATCGACTCGGAACGCTGCACGGACGAGCCTGAAATCATCGTTCCAAGAGCCGCCCCGAAGCACACGAAATGTCCCGAGCACACCAACTGTCCCGCTGTCAGGTCCTGTTGGATTTTTCTGCGGTGAACTCTGATAATAGTTATCACCATACCAGTCATTGACCCATTCCGCCACATTGCCGGACATATCCAGCAGCCCATATGGACTCGCTCCCGATGGATAACTACCCACCGCAGCCGTGTCCACGAGATTCATATCAAAATTGAGCATGCTTTTATCCGGTGACCCATTGCCCCACGGATATTTCCTCCCATCCTCTCCGCGCGCCCCCTTCTCCCACTCTGCTTCCGTTGGCAACCGCCCGCCTCCCCATTCACAGTAGCCTTTGGCATCATTCCAATTCATCTGCACCACCGGATGGTTGGCCTTGCTGTCAATATTGCTTCCAGGTCCGCCCGGGTGCTGCCAGTCCGCCCCATTAGTAATCCCACAACCATCATGATTGCATGTAGTTCCCGAGCCTGTTTTTTCCGAATCCGTCTTATAGCCTGTCGCCTCCACATACTTGGCAAACATGGCATTGGTTACTTCGGTCTTGTCCATCCAATAACCGTCCAGATACACTTTGTGCTGCGGCTTTTCCGCGCTATATGCATCGCTGTCGCTATCCGCCGACCCCATCAGGAACTCGCCGGCTGGGATATATATCATTTCCATGCCGTCTTTTTGTGAGATGCGCGTCTTAGCCGCTGTACCACCCTCAGCCTGCCCATCTACCTGAAGGGAGAGAGAAGGAGCCACGAAATTGGGTCCAAAATATTTCAAGTTGATTTTCTCCAGCGTACCGTCCGATTTCATAGTTTCAAGCGCAGCGTTGACCGGAGCAACCAAATCGCTGCTCTTGGGGAAGATGAAGCCCAATTCATCCGATGAAATGGATGGTCCTACCAGTTCGACTTTTTCCTTGTTCTCACCGGTGTAACCAAAGCCAGCATAGGCGTCAATGATCACGGTGTCAATATCGTTTGCGATCAACGCCTGAACGGCGAAGGGGAACTGCTCGAAAGC
>JBAXBF010000252.1:0-4981 GCA_037142095.1 Chloroflexota bacterium | reverse complement strand
TTTCATTGAGAAACAAGACATACATCGAACCAAAGAAAGAGAGCTGCCCAAAAACACCGGTCGCTGAGCTGAATGCGAGACTCCAGGGAAGGCTGCGTAATTTCTCAGTCTTGGAAGGTTCCCCAGAAGAGGTATAACTTTCCATATCCACTTCAATATTCGTGTTTGAGTGTGAACCGTTTTCTGTCATTTCAGGATTACTCATGCTTAATCGCTTCGATGATGTTGACCCTCGCAGCACGTCCTGCAGGGTATAACGCTGCCATTTGTACCACAAATACGGCGATAACGGCACCCCAAATAAAAGATTGCATTGATAAAATCAACTCGAGATCATAACTACCCAGCACGTTCATGGCTCTAACCATCAAACGCGCCAGCACGACGCCCACGCCAATCCCAAAGGCGCCGCCGATTAAACCCAGTGTAACACCTTCGGAGATAACCATACGCGCGATCTGTGATTTGGTCATGCCCATCGAGCGCAATCCGCCGATTTCACGCTGGCGCTCCAGCACATTCATCAACAGTGTATTGATGACACCCAGGGCGCTGATGATAATCCCAATATAATTCAGCGTATCCATTAATCCAAAGGACTCCTGCACCAGAGAGAGTACCTGGGTCTTTAATTCCTGAGTGGAAAACACGGTGATATTTTTTGCTTTTTTATAACGGCGTTCTATTTCGCTTTTAACCTCAGCCGGGTTCGTTCCCGTTTCCACCGCAACGATGAAACTGCTCACGCCGCTTTCTCCGAACCAATGCTGGGCATCCTTCAGGCTGCCGTAAACGATAAAGCCTTTGGGCGTAAAATCGGATACAACCGCGGCAACCCTGAAAGGTTGGACACCCAATTTCGTCTCCAGGTAAATCTGATCTCCCTGTTTGAGGTGATGGCGGTCAGCCGTAACGGTGGAGAGAAATAACGCATTCCCGCCCGAAAAATCACGCCAGATTTGTTCGGAAGTTCCCTGTCCGCGGATAAACTGAAAATCGTTAATCTGGCGATAGGTCGCTGGATCAATGGCGTTTAATTGCAGCTTGTCATTCATACCTGCTTCCCCAATCGACTGAGGCGCAATGCGCACATCCATTGTAAGGCGTGGGGTAACATATTTAACTCCCGGCACGCTTGCCAGTTGGTAACCCAGTTGTTCCCGTAATCTGATAGGGGAACTGATCAGCATATCCCCGCCCAGGGCACTGAGAATCCACTTATCAAAATCGTTTTTAAAAGAATTGGTTGTGGCACCCATCCCGATAATCAGGGCTATGCCAACCATCAGGCATGCCACGGTTAAAGTAGTGCGTATAGGTGAACGTTCCACATTGCGACTGCCGAGTTTGCCTTCATTGCGATAAAAAAAAGTGGTGAGCGGGCGCACTATTCTCTCAAATCTTCCAACGGATTGGGGGATGAAAAGCGTCGCCCCGAGGAAGAGCAGCAAGACACCGCAGATTCCCGTCCAGAAGGTGATCGAGCGTGGAAAGGGGATGCGGTAAATCAACAACCAGGCAGCAACGACCAGACCGATTCCAATCAACCAGAGGTAGCGCCATAATTTGGATTCGGCTTTGGGAACGGAACGCAGGGCTTCGATGGGGGAGATTCGGGTTGCCTGGATGGAAGGTATGAGCGCCGAAACCAGCGTAACGATGATGCCCACCGACAGGCTAAGCAGCAGTCCATCCATAGGAATGGTGATATTGCGTATATCCTTCGCCATCACATTGCTCATGATCGGGATCAAGCCGCGCCCCAGCAGGATGCCAAAAGCCACACCGAGCAATGAACCGAACACGCCCAGGGTAATGGCTTCCGTCAGCACAATATTGACGATCTGTTTTTTTACCATGCCGATGGCACGCAGCATGCCAATTTCGCGCGTGCGCTCCAGAATGGTGGTGCTGAAGGTATTGTAGATTAAAAATGCGCCGATGAAGATCGCCATGGCAGAGAAAAAAGTCAAGCCTTGCTGGTACACAAACAGCATCTGGGGCACGACTTGACTGCGCGAGGCAGGGTATTGAACCAAATATTCTTTGCCGAGTTTATTCTGGATTTGATTCTTTAACATATCCAGCTTATCCTGGGATTCTACCAGTTCGTTGGGCACGACGATGTCGATCGCATCCAGCTTATCCCCGCGTGCAAAAATATCCTGCAGGGTCTGCAAGGGAATAAAACCGACATTCCCCGAATTAGCCACCGCCGCGCCGCTGTTTGCCAGGACGCCGGTAATCTTCAAGCGTTCCACACCGCTGGGGGTTACGATGGTCAAGTCGTTGCCCAATTTCAATTCATTTTCCGTCATGAATTGTTCGCTCAGCAGGACTTCATAGCGTTCCGCTTCCATCCAACGCCCCTGGAGGATCGTATAGGACCGCACTTCCCGGTCAAGCTTGGGATCGATGCCCATCAGCAGCAGGGCGTCCGACTTACTGCGCCCGCCCAGCCCGATGCTTACTTTGCCGGTTCCACTGCGTTCCGCCAATTCACTGGCTGCGCTGGCGGAAGGCGCGGCATACAGAACACCGGGAATGTTATCCATCCGGTAGATGGTATCGCCATCCATACCGCTGCTGTTTTCATCATAGGGAGAAATGACGATATTCGACTTTCCAGCCGCTTCGTTAAAAACATTTTCAAGGGAGACAATCGTGCTCTGGTTGGTCATCGAAATCGCCAGGATGACCGCCACACCCAAGACGATGCCGGTGCAGGTCAGCAGGGTGCGCAGCTTGCGCGCCTGCATATTACGAAAAGCCAGCCTGAGAGGCAATAATAAAGGGAACTTACCGCTAATTTTCATGCTTCCAAAGACGCCAGGATGTCCATAATGCTCTGGACACAGTGCGAGCTGCCAAAGTTCTTTTGTTCATGCACAATTTCACCGTCTTTAAGGAAAATCAAACGGGCGGCATAGGAGGCGGCGCGCGGGTCATGGGTGACCATCACGATCGTAGCGCCCAGCTCAGCGCAGGTCTTCTGCAGCAGGTCAAGGATCGCCGTGCCGGATTTTGAGTCGAGGTTGCCGGTCGGTTCGTCCGCCAGGACGATCTCGGGGGTGTTGGCGAAGGCGCGTGCCACCGCCACGCGCTGCTGCTGCCCACCGGAAAGCTGGCTGGGACGATGATCGCGGCGTTCTCCCAGACCGACCATTTCGAGCAGCCCGTCGATTTTATTGCGTTGTTTGGTCAGGTCTTTGCCGTCGATCCATTGAGGCAGTCCCACATTTTCATCGGCGCTGAGTGTCGGCAGAAGGTTATAAAATTGGAAGATAAAGCCGATTTTGCGGCGGCGCAGAATGGTCAGTTTGTCATCCGAAAGCTGCTTAAGCGATTGCCCGGCGATGATGATCTCGCCGGAGGTGGGCGCATCCAAGCCGCCCAGCAAGTGCAACAGGTGGACTTACCGGAACCGGAGGGTCCCATGATAGCGATAAATTCGCCTTTTTCCACGCTCAATGAGACATGGGTGAGGGCGCTGACGGTGACAGCACCCATCTGGTATTGTTTGGACAGGTTGCGGGCTTCAAGTACGGGCATGCCCCAATTATACCCGAAACCAAAACTTGGTTTTGGGAACGGACTGCCTTACCTTACTAAGACGGAATTATCAGACTGGGACGGTTTTCCCAAACCCTTTCCTTAGGTCCAATGGAGATGGGGCCAAACTTAGTCTCTATGTTCGCCTCCACTCGAGAGGCAATGCGGATCTTACTGCATCCTTTGGGCATTGCCACCACCAGCCATAAATTTTGAGTTCCCAACAGACTTTTTTCCTGTGGGCGCAGATCCCAATGCGGTTCACGTTTTTCGCTGCCCTTATAAGCAACTACAGATGGGACGATGCGACCGAGGGAGATGTCACTTTCGATTTCTCCAAGAGAGACACCTATTTTATCGATGGTTAATTCCGGTGCAAATTTAACCTTGATCGTTTTGGGATTGCCCTCGTATTCATCGCGGGGAAAGAGATCGTAAACCTCTGGCTGGATTTTTCCACTCAACGAACGAAGAAAAGCTTCACAGCGGGCATTCATAAATTGAACTCCGCGATTAATGTTCTCCTGGCTGATTTCAAACTCGAAATCCAGCCGGATTTTATAAAAAGATGCTAATCTGCCTGAATGATACGGTTTTAATTCATCTTCGTCCAAAGGCTTCCAAAGCGGTTCAAATGCTCGCACGATTCCATGAGCTTCCTTTTCCATATCTGCGCGAATTTCTTGGCTGTTTCCTTTACTTACATCAACCAAAGCTTTTACGGTATTTTCGAGAACTTGATCCTCCAGCGATAATTCTTCTTCATACCAGATGTTACGCATGTTAAGCCTCCTATAAAAATATTTTAAATAAGTTTATAATGCATTCCCCATCAATATAAAGGGCGCCCAAATTGCCGGGTTATCGGGGTATTTTTTACGCAGCGCCAGTACCGCCTGTTGGAAAGCCAGAACCTTGCTGCATCTCGGTGTACCCTGGGGTGTCCAGACACGCCGGTAAAAATCCAACATCCATTCCAACGTGGTGTCCGCCCGTACCGACCACAGGGTCAACAAAACTGCCTGTGCGCCGGCATAGAACAATGACCGGGAAAGCCCGGCGATTTCATCTCCTGGACTAACATCACTGAACCCGGTCTGGCAGGCGCTGAGCGTCACTAATTCTGCTTGCAGGGATAACGACATCCAATCACGGGCAGTGAATTCCCCTCCGGACAGCAGCACGGACGAAGCCAGCGGGTCACGGCTGTTGAAGTATCCATGGCAGGAGAGATGCACCCATCCGGCAGAAGGCGCCTGTCGGCGCAGTTCCTCTGCGGTGGCGTTTTCATCCAGGATGGGTTCTGGACCGGAAAAATAAGCCGCAATCTGGCGCGCTTCTCCTAGAAAATATTCCTTTTCGACTTCATTGGGCGTATAACCGAGAACGAAAGGATGATAGTCTGTTTTACCTCCATTGGATGGGCGTT
>JBAXBF010000251.1:0-4993 GCA_037142095.1 Chloroflexota bacterium | reverse complement strand
CACTACTGGACTATGCGAACCATCCGATATACTATTCCAGGGCTGGCTGATGCAGCGACCTTACCTGACGCGTACGAAAGTCTTCTGCGGTCTCCCCTACGCGGTAACGCCGGGTTCACTTTCACCTACGGGAAAGATTTTAACGATCCGTCCTACCCTGAGATGGAACATGGTGAGCAGCGCAACCAAATATTATGTCGAGATCTATAATTCCAAAAACGTAAGAATATATTCCCTTTTACCCGTTACGGATGTTAATGCGCATTGTAGTCTAAAGCAAACCCAATGCTATGTATACGTACCAACCATCTTAAGCGCCGGAACTTATCACTGGCGGGTAAGACCTTGGAATACCTATGGCTCTGGTTACGGATCGTGGAGTGCACCTACCTATTTCACACTATACACCCAACCCGGCCAAGTCACCTTAAAATACCCGCTGACCACTTCAATAACCCAACCGCCTTTTCAATGGACGGCAAACCCCATCGCAACCCATTATTTTGTATTGGTTAAACAAGGCAACACCCAGCTTGTAAAAAGCTGGTACCTCGCAAAAACAGTCAATTGTTCCACCGGCAGCGGTAATTGTACACTTCAATCACCAGTCGTTCTTGCACATGGGGTAACCTACAACTGGTCGGTCTTGACTTATAACCCTTACACCCAAACACCTTATGGACCCTGGAGCGCAATTGCGTCCTTCAAAGTCCCGTGACAATCACTTACGAACTTCTTGATCTACCAAAGCTGGTGCACCAGCGGGCGGATCGACTGATCATAGATGGCTTTCACCTTTTCCATCGTCTCCTGAGATAAGGACGGAAAGGCGCTGGCTTTGATATTTTCCTGCGCCTGGTCGGGGCGCTTGGCACCCGGGATGGCACACGACACTGCCTCAAACATCAGAATCCAGCGCAAGGCAAACTGGCTCAGCGTCATACCCTGGGGAACGAACGGGCGCAATTCTTCAACAGCATTCAGACCGCTCAGATAATCCACCCCCGAGAAGGTTTCACCCTTATCAAACGACTCACCGTGGCGGTTAAAAGCACGATGATCGTCCTGAGCGAATCCCGTATCCGCTTTCATTTTACCGGTGAGCAGACCGGAAGCCAGTGGCACACGTGCCAGGATGCCCACCTTGCGGCGCATGGCTTCAGGGAAGAATAATTCTGCCGGGCGCTGGCGGAAGATGTTGAAGATGATTTGCACCGACTGCACATTGGGATACTCAATCGCCTTGAGGGCTTCTTCGACCTTCTCCACACTCATACCGTAATAGCGGATTTTGCCTTGCTTTACCAAGTCATCCAGCACTTCAAAGACTTCCGGGCTGTAATACACCTGCCAGGGCGGGCAATGCAACTGCACCAGATCGAGCGCCTCCGTTTCCAGGTTCTTGAGGCTGCGCTCGACGAAGGCGGTCAAGTTCTGGCGGTTATAACCGGAGGCAATGTGCGGATCGAGACGCCGCCCGGCTTTGGTAATGATATAAAAGGGTTCTTTGCGTTCCTTGCGCAATTTCGCAAGCAGGCGTTCACTGTGCCCATCGCCGTACACATCGGCGGTGTCAAACAGGTTCACACCCAGATCCAATGCTTTATGCAGGGCAGAAAGCGAGTCACGGTCATCCACCGCCCCCCAGGCACTGCCGATCGCCCAGGCGCCGAAGCTGATGCTGGAAACCTTCCAGCCGGTACGTCCAAATTCACGGTATTCCATAAATCACTCTCCTGAAATTAGAAACTTTCTCTTGTCCAGTATATCTTTCCCATGAACACATAAACTTTCCAAATATAGCAAAATCGCCTCTCTCGCCATATCCTCGGCTTCTTCGATGGTTGCACCGTAAGTTACACAGCCTGGCAGGATGGGCACTATTACTGTAAATCCACCCTCCACTTCTTTATGCATCACGATTCGATTAGATAACTTATCCATTGCCAAAGCAACCAGTATTAGATCAAGAAATTATATCATACCTCCTATTCAACAAACAGCGACTGCAGAAGTGCCAGAAATATCACGGTAGCAAATCGAAGCCCATGAAACAGTTGGTATCGTTCGTATTATCCAACGCCAGATAGACTGTATTATCGTCGATATCCAGGTCAACCACATTAATACCTGCGTATGCATAAGCAGCTTTCGGGTAGAGGGGATTAGAGATGTCTATCACCGCCAAGCCTTCCGTTCCCAAGGCAACATAAGCATAATTTCCAGATACGACCACACTTTTGGCAATACAACCCGTACAGACAAAAGAACCTTTCGTAACTGGACTGGTTGGAATGGTAACATCATAGATTCTTAAACCATAAGAGTAAGCAGCCACATAAAGATATTTATTACCGTCAGAAGATGACACCTGCGCATAGGATCCACTGGCTGCGGAGCCAGGTACAGTTATTCTGACAGGAAAAGTACAAGAAAGTCCGGAACAATTCGCAATCCATATGCCATTGGTTTCGGTAGAAATATATACATACCCAGTTCCACCTTTTTCAACCATCATCCTGGTTACAGCCCCTGTCACGTACGCTTTAAATTCAGTCATGGTTAGTGGATCAAATATACGTGTACTGGTAGATGTACCGACAAGCAACATGGTATTGTTCAGAGCTATTGACTGCCCATACCCTTGTGTAACTGGAGCCCAGGCAGGGGATGGGGTTGTAACCACGGGACTTGTGGATAAATCCTTTACTTTGACAAAACCTGTTCCATAACTAGCCAGATAGACTTCATCGGCATTACTACTATAATCAAGATCGGAGATTAACGACAGACTGGAAATGGTGGGAGTTGCGATGGGCGTTGGTGCGAGTCCACCAGGTGGTAGATTAAAAATGGATATCTGGTTTCTGGAAACGAGATAAGCCCGGTTATGGGTAGAATCCACCCGGATCGAGCTTGCTCCACTACTGCAACTACCAATAAACATTGGCGAATAAAGAGGATTAGGCACAACTGTCTGTGTAAGGGTGGGTGTATTGGTTGGCGTACGCGGCGTGGATGTACTTGTCTTGGGAGGCGGAATAGTTCCCGTTCGGGTAGGTGTAATTGTAAACACGGCAAAAACCCGGCTTGCACTCCAAGTACCATACCCTACCTGATTATAGGTTCGCACTTTCCAGGTATGGATACCAATCGATAAACTTATCGGAGATACCATAAAACATCTTCCCGTTCCGCACCTCGCTTGAGAAGAAGTATAGCGATATTGATACTTACCATTGTCCACATCCAGAATATATTGGGTAGCGTTGCTAATTTCACTCCATACGTAGGTTGGTTTATTGTTAGAAGCGGTATTGATTGGGAAGATAAGATTTGTGGCAGACGGCAATTGAGTCTTTTCCCAATCCGGATCTTTTCGAGAAAGAAAAGTACGCACCGAAAGATTGGTTGATCTCAATTGGTTATATCCCAAGCCCAACCAATGATCAAAAGCCAAAGCACTGGGAATATTCACAAGATTGACGATTGTAACAGGGATTTCGCCTCCAATCTGGTTATGGCTCAAGCCCAGATATTGTAATCTGGTGAGATTACCAATTTGAGGGGGAATTGTACCCATCAGGTTATTACCGGAGAGCGCAATTTGATAAACATAATTGCCACTGTAATTGCAAAAAACGCCAGCCCAGGTACATGGATCAGAATTGGTTAGCCAACCGGATTTGCGGTACCAGGCTGCACCTCGTGTGTATGTGTATAGCGCAACCAGGGCATTACACTCAATAGCTGAAATTGAATTCACCGAGGCACAAGAAAAGGACTGCGTCAATTGGGGACCAGAACGAAGAGCAGGCATATCTGGAATCAATGGATTAGCAATATCTGGAGCAGCGTTCTCAACCGCCGGAACCGTGACCGAGGGTGTTACAGTAACTGTGAAAGGAACCGACGGTGATTCGGAAATGAATGGGATAATATCGGGAGGTATTGTTTCCGGCGCCGTCGATACCATGATATTCTCCGATGCTGATGTAACGGTAGGTGTTACGGTTAACAGCCTATTGGTTTCTTGTGTCATAGGTATAGGAACGGAAGTTGATTCTGCTGGGACACCACTTGACGTTTGGCTCCAAGACGGCGTCCCTGTTATCATCGACTCTTGAGCCTGTGAACGCCCGCTTACGAAGATCACCCATAAACCTGAGAATATAATTATGATGACGCACATTTTACGCACAACCGAAGACGAGACTCGCATAGCTGCTCCTTGTTAAATATTTATAAATTGTGAGCCATCAAAATCAAACCCGCATCAGGTTTTTTGCTGGCTTGCCCCCACTTATCAGCAACCTGAATCACTGGAACGATAGCTAAATTTTAATGCACCTGACCAGGTGTGTCAATAACAATCTACACTATGGAACGCTCAAGAAACATAATCCAAATATCACCGCACCAAATCAAAGCCCATAAAACAGTCATAGGGATAAGCTGACGGATCCAGCGCAAGATAGACGGTATTATCATCGATGTCTAGGTCAACCACATTGATACCCGTATATTCATAAGCAGGTTTCGGGTACAAGGGATTAGAAATGTCGATCACCGCCAAGCCTTTTGATCCCAAGGCAACATACGCATAATTTCCAGACACGACCACACTTTTGGCAATACAACCCGCACAGATAAAAGAACCTTGCGTAATTGGACTGGTTGGATTGGTAATATCATAGATTCTTAAACCATAAGAATAAGCCGCCACGTATAGATATTTTTTGGCGCCGGATACCTTTGAAAAGGCTCCACTGGCAGCGGAGCCAGACACAGTTATTCTCGAGGGAAAAGTGCAAGCAAGTCCGGAACAATTCGCAACCCACACCCCATTGGTTTCGGTGGAAATATACACATACCCGGTACCACCTTCTTCGACATTCATCCTGGTTACCGAGCCGGTCGCGTACGCTTTAAATTCGGTCATTGTAAGTGGATCAAAAATACGTGTACTGGTGGATGTCCCGACAAGCAGCAT